>NZ_JBEZKW010000056.1:0-49156 GCF_040651795.1 Streptomyces sp. NPDC048361 | reverse complement strand
CCCCTACCTCGTGCCTACCTCGCTCGACTCCCCGGCCTTCGTCTTGCCCACCCCCCTTCTCACCCCCGCCGTCGTGCAGACCCCCCTCCTCACCCCTGCCCACGCCCTGCCCGCGCGCGCACTCATCGCAATTCGGCAACCTGTCCGGCCACGTCGCGGACGAACGCCTCCGGCTGGTCGAACATGACGTTGTGTCCAGCGTCCGCGACCGTCACGACCCTGACGCCCGAAGCGACGAGCTCGGCACGCCCCGGCAGATCCTCGCCCAGTCCACCCACCACATAGACGCGCTCAGCCGTTAGCTTCATCAGCAGTTGACGCATCGTCGGCTCCGTACCGCGCACGAGGCCGATGGCCGTGCGGTACAGCCCGAGCGGGTCGGCCAGGCGCATGGTCGACGCCCACTGGGGGTCGATCCGAGCCAGCACTTCCGCGAAGCCTCCACCCCGCACGAACGCGTCCTCCGTATAGGACGCGATGCCGCTGCTGCCCGCCGCGGGCGTCGGGTTGGGGTCGAGGTTGGCCTCGGTCAGAACGAGCCGGGCGACCAGGTCGGGGCGGCGGTCGGCGAGCACGATGGCCACCGCGCCGCCCATGCTGTGCGCCACCAGCTCGGCCCCCGTCACGCGCGCCGCGTCGAGGGCCGCCGCGAGTGCGCCCGCGTGGTCCTCCAAGGTGTAGTCGAAATCGGAGGGCCGGTCGCTGATCCCGTGTCCGGGCAGATCGACGAAGAGCTGACGGCGCCCCGCGAGCGCCCGGTGACCCGCGATGTGCGCGTGGTAGACCGCCGACATCGAACCCAGGCCGTGCACATACACGAGGGCAGGCTCGTCCCCCGCGCACTCCGTCCACCGGACCCGGCTCCCCCGCCCGTCGAACTCCGCCTCCCGCATCGCACATCCCGCCCTCGCGTCGTCACCCGGGCGCCCGGTCGCTCGACCGGCTCGCCGCCCCTCACGGTCGACCATACATCGTTCGCGTAGTACTACGTCAACGATGTACTTCATCGGTGCGGCACAATACAGCCATGCTCGAACTCTCGATCCTGGGATTCCTCTATGAAGCGCCGCTGCACGGCTACGAGCTGCGCAAGCGCATCACCGCGCTCACGGGTCATGTGCGGCCGGTCGGCGAGAGCACGCTCTACCCGGCGATCAAACGCCTGGAGAAGGCGGGACTGTTGGCCCGTGAGACCCAGCCGGGGGCGGCGGCCGCGCCGCGCCACATGCTCACTCTGACCCCGGCGGGCCGGCGCGACCTCCTGAACCGGCTCTCCCATCCGGGCCGTCTCGACGTCACCGATGAGAATCGCTGGTTCACCCTGCTCGCGTTCCTGCGCCATCTGCCCGACGCGGCGGACCAGGCCGCGGTACTGCGCCGCCGGCTCGCCTTCCTTGAGGAGCCCGCGAGCTTCTTCTACGACGGTGAACGGCCGGTAGCTGCCGAGGAGTTGGATGATCCCTTCCGCCGCGGCATGCTCACGATCGCGCGGGCCACCAGCGTCACTGAACTGAAATGGCTACGGACGACGCTGCGTTCCCTGGAGTAGAACCGTTCCCGGAGACCGGCGGAGGCGAGATCCCTGGCCGCATCCCCCTATCTGCCGGACAGGCGCCAACTCTACGGTGGTGACGACCATTTCAAAGATTGACTCCGACGAACCGCGCCGCACCGCGCCTCGCCGCACTGGACTCCACTGCGCTGCACGCCCAGCACCGCACAGAACACCGCGGCGACGCACCGCAGCGCGTCCCGTCGGAGGCCGTCAACGGAAAGGTGGCCTGCACATGTTCGCGAGATTCCACAGATCGGCCCGCCCCCAACCGTCCGCCGAACGTCATCACAACATCTTCGAGGCCGCGGCCGCGTACGTGACGGCCTGTGCGGAGGACGATCAGGAAAGGCTCGACGAGGCAGCGGGCTGGGTGTCGCCGGAAGCCCTCTCATTCGGGGTGCGCGAACTCGCGTGCCGGGCGGTCGTCGCGCTGGCCCGCGAACAGAACCGGTCCCCGCGCGCGGTCGCCGAGGAACTGATGGGCCTGCCCGCTTCCTGACAGGTACCCCTGGTTCCTGACCGGCACCCTGGTCATGAGCGGAGCCGGATGACGGGTGCGGCTGCGGGTGCGGCTGCGGCTGCGGCTGCGGCTGCGGCGCCAGGGTGGACGTATCCGCGCTCGTCGAAGCGGGCAGCCACTGTGGTCCCGCCAGCCTGTGTCTGTCTGACCACTCGCCTGTGAGCTGCTACCTCACGAGGACGACGGAGTTGATCGGCGTCATATCCTGCAGGTCATATTCCCCCGTGGCGCGGGAGACACAGGAGCAGTTGACGCCGTTGTAGCCATAGCAAACCGTGAAGCCGACCCCGCCGGTCTGGCTGTTGACCACACACGCTTGCCTGTGACGTTCGACAGGTTGTGGGCACCGTAGCTGTAGAAGATGTTCTGGTTCAGAATGGCGCCGTTCGTCTCACGGATGCAGAACGCACCTGATGGGCAGGGAGTTGCGGCCGAGGCTTCAGGGGCTGCTGCGAGGCCTAATGTGCTTACGGTGGAGACCAACCCTGCCGCGGTCAAGGCCAAGTTGCGCATGGTTCCTCCCGCTCCCTAATGCTGTCTCTGGTTGGGCACGCCCTGCATTGAAACGTAGCCCTCGCTTGCTGACCTGGTGAGACGCCGGGTAGTTCGACAATGCCGGGGCTCGGTGCTCGCAAACGGCCTGGCTATGGCGGAAGTCTCATTCACCGGGCGTGCGTGGGGCGCCTGGGGGTCCGCCGTAGGTGACGGCGCGTCGCCGGCACGAGGAGCACAGCGCCGATGAAGAAGAAGCCGTTGATCAGCATGTCCTTCCAGAAGTCCCACGACCCCCTCTCTATGCGCTTCTCGCTCGTCCCCAGCAGCCCGTGCGGGGTGAGCCCCACCGCCTCGGTGATGTTCTCCACGAGCCCCGGCACACCGCGCACCGTCAGGAGCACGCACCCGATGACCAGCGGCACCCGCACCAAGCACCCGGGCGCCCGAGCACCCCATGGCCGTACCGTCGCGAGGACGCAGACCGCTCCGGCACCGGACATGAGGGTGATGAGCCCGTCGTAGGCGAGGAACAACCACAGCGGTCCGCCGCCGTTGGGACCGGTGCTGACGCTGTCGGGGTCGTACGCGCCCATGACGCCCATTTGAACGTGCCAGACAAAGCTGACTCCGAGCCAGGCGGCGGCGGAATAGGCCCAACCAGGGCTGAAGCGTGCGTTGTTGGTCTGCATGCCACGACGCTACGGAGCACGGAACGCCGCCCGCATCGGCCGAGGGGATGGACCGGGCCCCCTCGGGCGGTGGAGGGGGTGTCGGCAGATCGGCGTACAGGGTCGGTACTCGCGCTGATGGCTACGGCATCCCTGCACAGAGGGCTAGTCGGCCCGCGGGCCGACTCCTGCGCCGACAAGGTGTCCCGTCAGCCGGACCCGCCCAGCCGCAGGGGCTGTGATCGAGCGGCGCCCCGGCAGCACCGACGATCGCACCTGGTCTGGTCCTGGGAGTGTGGATGCCCCGGCGACGGACGCCATCGAACCGAACCACGAGATCGGCAACTGGCGACTGTTCCACTTACCCCGGCGATTCCCCCAGCGGGCCCTGAACGCAGTCGCGGGATCCGGTGGGAACCGGGCTGGGACGACAGTGGCCCGAAGGCGGCTCCGGGTTGGGACAGCGCGCCACAGCCGGAGCGCGCGGGTGTTCGGGACGGCCTCCCCGGAAGCGGAGCCGGAAGCCATATCGGCCACGGCAGCCGCCTGGACGCGCGCGACGCATGGCGACGGTTTTGCCCGAATTTATGCTAGGCAGTGGACATGTCGCATCCCGGGACGCTCATCCTGATCATGGCCATCGCGGTGCTCGCCCCGCTCCTCGCCTACGCGGCAGCCCGCCGGCTGACCGTGCCAGTGGCGATCTTCGAGATCGGCCTCGGCATCGCGATCGGCCCCGACGCCCTGGGCTGGGCCCGCCCCGACGAACTCATCAACACCCTGTCCAACTTGGGTCTTTCGATGCTGATCTTCCTGGCGGGGTACGAGATCGAGTTCGCCGCCGTACGCGGGGACACGCTGCGCCGAGCCGTCGGCGCGTGGGTGCTGACGCTTGCGGTCGCCCTGGGGATCGCGTTCGCCCTGACCGGCGCTCAGGCCACCAAGAGCTTCGTCATCGGTACGGCGCTCACCAGCACCGCGCTCGGCGCCGTGCTGCCGATGCTGCGCGACTCGGGTGTTCTGCACAGCCGGTTCGGCACCGTGGTGATGGCGTTCGGCGCGGTCGGCGAGTTCGGGCCGATCATCGCGATGGCGCTGCTGCTCAGCGGGCGCGCGCCGGGCGCGGCCACCGCCGTCCTCGCCGCGTTCGCCGCGGTGACCGCGGGAGCCGTCTACTGGGCGATGCGCCCGCGCCCGCCGTGGTTCGCCCGGATCGTCGCCACCACGCTGCACACCAGCGGCCAGTTCGCGGTCCGTCTGGTGATGTTGCTGCTTGCCGCCATGCTCGGACTGTCCGTCGCGTTCGGACTCGACACCCTGCTCGGCGCGTTCGCCGCCGGCCTGCTCACGCGCCTGATCCTCAACGGCGCGGCCCCGGAAAGCAGCGCGGAAGTCCTCGGCAAGATCGAGGCGATGGGCTTCGGATTCCTGGTGCCGGTCTTCTTCATCGTCACCGGCATCAACTTCGACCTCCACGCGTTGCTCAGCGGCGGCCGACCCCTTCTGCTGCTCCCCATCTTCCTACTGCTGTTCCTTTTCCTGCGCGGCGTCCCCGCCGGGCTCCTCGCACCCCGCGACCTGTCCCGCCGCGAACGGACCTCGCTGATGCTCTACTGCGCCACCTCCCTGCCCCTCGTGGTTGCGATCACCACCATTGGCGTCGACGACGGCGTACTGGGAAAGGGCGAGGCCGCAGCGCTGGTGGGCGCGGCCATGCTCTCCATCCTGGGCTTCCCACTCCTGGCCCTCAAAGCCCTTGCCCCCCACCAGGCCCGCCAGGCCAACGGCGTGACGCAACCGTCGGAAACCTGGTGAGCGGCACAGCTTCGTCCATTTGGTGACGGTCCGTCCGTTTCGCGGGCGGGGCGTGAGTCAGGTACAAGGATGCCCTGGGCGCTCCTATCCGCATTTGCTCGGGGTAGTTTGGCCCGCCATGGATGATCTTCATGCCCTGCCCTCTGGCCCGCTCACCGTGGCGGCCGGTCAGGCGACCTGCACTGCACTGGATATCCCCGCGAACGTTGCCGTCGTCGCCGACTTGGTCCGCCGCGCCGCCGACCAGGGAGCTGACCTGCTGGTCCTTCCGGAGCTCTTCCTCACCGGCTACGAGCTGCCGGGAATCGCGGCCCACCCCGAGTCCTCCACCCTGAACGCCACGGACTCCCGGCTGGACCCGCTGGCCGCTGTCTGCGCCGAGACCCGCACCGCCGTGGTGGCCGGAGCGCCCACCCACAACCCGCAATCCCGGCGGCTGCACATCTCCGCCCTGGTCCTGGGCCGCGACGGCCGATTCGCCGCCCAATACGACAAGCAGCACGCCACTCCAAGCGAGCGCGCGGCCGGCTTCAGCCCCGGCACCCGCGGGTGCACCCTCACCCTTGACGGCTGGCGTCTCGGACTCGGCATCTGCTGGGACTCCGGCTACCCCGAGCACGCCCGCGCCGCCGTGCTCGACGGCTGCCACGCGTACCTGGTCGGCGCGATGTTCGGCCGAGGCCCCGGCGCCCACCAGCGCGCCACGGTCTTCCCGGCACGGGCCCTGGACAACACCAGTTACGTCCTCCTCGCCAACCACAGCGGGCCCAGCGGTGCGTACCACGGCTGCGGCGGCAGTGCGGTCTGGAACCCGGACGGCACCTTGCTCGTCGACGCGGGCACCGTCGGCCCCGGACTGGCCACTGCCCGTCTCGATCCGCAGGTCCTGGCGAGGTGCCGGGGCGAGGAGCCGGTACTGGTCGACCCCTCACTCAGGGCCCCGGCACATCCCCGACGCGGTGTCACCCTCGTCTGACCTTTGCCGAAGCCACCAGCAAGCGATGGATGACCCGCGCCTGAGCGACAAACTCGCCTCCGGATTCACCAACTCCGGCTCCATGAGCGGGGACAAGATGCATACCCTGCAGTACTTTGCCGTCCTGGCCGCCCAGCACGGCATGCTCTGGGTGAGCCTGGGACTGCTGCCGGGCTGGAACACCACGACCTCCGGCCCCGAGGACGACAACCGGCTCGGCTTCTACCTCGGTGCGGGTGCGCAGAGCTTCAACGACAGCGCCGATGTCCATGCGGCCGACCTCAGCACTGCGCGCCACCTCGGCCGCCGCGTCGCCGAGCAGACCCGCATCCACTGCGACGGGCCGGCCGCCCAGCGGTAGTTCGGCCGTACGGACATCCCTGCCGCTCGGCTCGCCCCTACCGGGCGGCCGGGTGACAGGGGGCTCACAGGGCTCGCGGACACTCCGCCCATGCCGCTGGGCGCGCCCGATCGATGCTGATTGATACTGATTGATGCGAACGTGCAGCACTGGGTCGGCCGGACACCCACGCATGACCTGAGAGGGTGCGTGCCGCCTCGCAAGCGCTGGTCATGCCACCTTCCCCGTCCGGTACGAGATGTGGTGGGGCACCGATACGGCGTGTGCCTCCGACAGACGGAAGTGCGGCACGTGATCCTGGTGCTCTGGAGACCGAGGGGCACCAGCACTCACGGGGCTGCGACCTGAGCGTCAGACGGGAAAGCGCAGCCGGGGCCGCCTCGGTATGTGTTCCGCGGCGAGCAGATAGGCAACAGGAGAGTCTGTTCTCTGTTGCCGGAGGGCTTTCAGGCGGCCGGCGATGTACGGAACGACGGTGAGGGCGACTGCCCCAGCTCCTATGGCTGGCTGGCCTGCGGTAACGGCCAGGGCGCCCAGCGCGGTGCCGGAGACGGCCCCGAGGTCCACCTTCAGTCCCAGTGTGCCCACCGTTGACTCGACTCCGAATGCGCGCAGCGCGCGGCGTAGTTCGTCCAGTTGCGGTTTGGTCGCCCGCTCGTAGAGCGCCTGTAGGTGGGCATGGGCAAGGTCGAGGTTCTCGACAGTGGCGATCTGTCCGAGTTCGGTCGCGAGGGAGTCGACGTGCGCGTAAAAAGCGGCGAGTTCGGGCGCGTGTCTCTGCCGGAAGGCCACCAGCCGGGACACCGGCACGGCGGCAATTCGCTCGGGCCGGATCACTGCGCGGAGCGAGAGATGGACGTAAGCGGCCCGAGTGTCGTGCAGGGCTGGGGTCACAGACAGGTTGAGCAGGTCGGCGAGGCGGTCGAGGGCGCCCACCGCGTGGTGCATCCGCGGGTCGTCGGTCACGGGTGACAGTGCGTTGTGGCGGGCGACGGTGTCAGCCAGAGCGGTGAGGTAGACGGCGCCCAGCCGGGGGTGGAGCCCGACCCACGGATCGCGCCTGTCGACTTGAACGGCCAGCCCGGCCTCAAGCAATTGGCGCCGCAGCGTGGACGACATCTTGGTACCGGTTCCGCCGCAGTAGATCCACAGCAGGGCGGGATGGTGCTCGTGCTCTGTCACCCTTTGGCTGGGCGGCGGGAACAGGTCCTCAGAGACACTGAGCGTGGGGTTTGCCGCTTGTAGACGCAGAGTGTTCAGTTCCCAGACCAGGTCCTCGCAGCCGAGGAGTTCGAAGAAGGCGTCGGCAACTGTCTCCAGATCGTGCCTGCTCGGAGTGACCTCCCGCAGTAGATCACTCTCTCCGCGGATCGCCCGGACCACCTCGCTGTCGCGATCATCGACCGTATGAGGCCGGAGTCTGACGATCCTCTCCCATGACAGCAGCGCCAGCTTCAGCCAGTCGGTGTCCTGAAAGTGCATCCACGGGTAGTACAGAGCCATAGATGCCATTGCCCCTCCAGGTTCTCAACGCGCCGTAACCTCACCCTGACCGAGTCACGTTTACGGCGGAAGGGCCAGTCGCCATCCTTGAGCGAGAACACCCAGGCTCGTTGCGACGGGACGGAGCAGCTCGAACGGCGCGTACCTGGCGCGGGCGTCATCTCCCGCCACCATTCCGGTGATGTGGTGGCGGGGGCGTACGTGCGGTCAGTAGGAGGTGCGGCGCGGCAGTCCGTGCTCGTCACGGAGACCATTCTCCGTCGTGTAGTTCTCCATGAGCTGGTTGAGGAGGAAGACAGTCGCCTCGGGGTGGCCGCTGTCGATGCCCACGGTCTCCAGCTCTTCGGCCTGGGGTTCGAGCGCGTGCGTGAGGCTGAGGCCCCGCTGGTTGTGCAGCGCGTGGATCAGTTCATGTCCGTAGGTGATGAACGCTGGTGTCACTGGGTCCTGTGGCCTGCGGTTGGTCTCGGGGTCCGCGCGCCCGGGGACACTGTCGTGGTAGTTCTGCTCCAGGGACATGTCGCTGGCCGACGGATCCCCGGGAACGAGGCCGCCGTTCTGAAGGAGCGCACGACCCTGGTTGGGGTTGACCGGACCCACCTGAGCGTCGTCATGATAAGCACCCGGCGCGAGTCCGAGGGCTTCGCCGACCTCTGCCAGACGGTCGGAGCTGATGGCGCTGATGCTCACCCCGGGCGCGTCGGCGTTGACTGCCCCGGTCAGTCCCTGGAGCAGACCGCGTCCCATCGGCCGGGACATCAGCCGGGCGTTCATGGAGTGCACGGATGTTCTGAACTCCGGCGTCGTCGCATCATTCCGCTCTCCCCGGTCCGTCACGCTGATTCCGGTATTGGTGCTGAGTCGGGACCAGGTCATCTGGGCCATTGCCTCGGCGTCATCGTCGGCGAAATCTGTCATATAGGGCTGAAGAGCGTGCGCGACGACGAACTCGATGTATCTGTGGTGTTCCTGCTGAATGTCGTCCATCACGGTCGCCATCAAGTTTCTGGCGTTGTCATTCGCGGTGGAGTTGGCCGTGAACCAGGCGTAGACCTCGTGCTCAAGAGTGTCGAGCGCCTGACCCCAGGCGTTGGTCGCCTCCTGCGTCGGCTCTGGCTGCTGGTGGCCCGACCTGATGCCGGCCAGGCGATTCCGGAAGGTGCGGGACTGGTTCTGCACACGCGCCCAGGCGATCATCCGCTGGACTGGAACATCCTGACCTGCCGCGCGCGCGGGGGCAGGGGACGTTGTCAGGGCGGTGACCGATCCTCCGGAGACGACCTCGTGGGCGACCGCTTCCGCCTCCCGCTCGAAACGGTCGGACGGGTCGGAGACGGTGAGCCCCGCGCCGTTGTCGGTGCCCGCGACCGGTCCCCGGCGCTGCTGGATCACATGGGTCAGCTCGTGTGCCAGCGTGTGGCGGCCTGCCCCGCCCTCGCCGATGACCACATGGCTGCCCGAGGTGTAGGCATGCGCACCGACCTCGGCGGCCGACGCCCTCGCCACCGAATCGTCGTGAATGCGGACATCGGAGAAGTCCGCGTCAAGCCGGCTCTCCATCTCTGTTCTGGTCGCGTCATCCATAGGACGTCCTCCGGAGCGGAAGACGTCGTGAAGGGCAGAGCGCTGTACCGCAGGTGCTGACTGCGCAGGGGATTGCTGGTGGCCGCAGCCGGCCCCGTGCTGGTGCTGCTCGGACTGGGCCCCGGCATGGCCGGACGCCCGGAGCATCTGGACGACGGCCGCATTACCCGCGCTGCTTTGCAGGGCAGGAAGCCCCCACGGTATGCCTCCGCTTCGGGTGGTAGGTCTGGCAGAAGCTCGGGAGCGGAGGGGCTTGATGCCCTCAGGACTGTGAGTCTGGTCGTTGCTGTGCATCTGATCCTCTCGCGAGCTGCTGCCGCCAGGGGGGCAACGTGGCGGACTAAGACACCGGTTGAGGCCTCATGACAAGTGCACGAGGATGTCAAATGATGCTAACCACTCTCTGACGTCGCCAGCTGCCGTGGGTCGCGGAGGAGTCATCTCCAGCCCGCTCCCCGACCCCTGCGCACCCTGTGGCGTTGCCGAGCAGGTCCTCGCGTTCGGCCATCGCTCTTCTGCGAACCACTGAGGCTGGTAGCTGTCGCCGTGGCAGACCCGAGCCCATGTGAGCGTGCTCGGCGAACTCCGGCTGCAGCGCGCAGCAGCTCGCGCAGGAGCGGTCGACCGGGGTGCCGTAGTAGTTGACCCACGGGTCGGTGGGGTCGGGCGTGGCAGGCGTCGGAGTGGGCGCGGTGGGTGGGATGCCGAGGTTCTGCCGGGTACTGGGGGATCTGACCCGACTCCGCGACCTCGCCGAGTGCTCCACCTCTGCGGCCGGCCCGCGCTCGTGGGCCCCGGAGCGCGCGGACACGCGCAATGTCGCCCCTGCTGTCGGGTGTGCCGGGCGAGGTGGACATGAAAAGGGCCGGCGCGGTCCCGGGGAAGGGCCCGCGCCGACCGTCCGCACAGAGAGGTCACCTTGTGCGAGGGGATGAGCAGAAAGGTGAAGGGATCAGTTGGTACGCCCCTTCAGACGCCACGGATCGAACGACCAGATGCCGCGCCCGTGAGTGGCGGCGTACAGGTCGCCGTCCGGGCCGACGCGCAGTTGCAGCACGGCGGTGGTGGGCAGGTTCTTGCCGAGGACCTGCCACTGTGCGGCGCCGGCCGGCCGGTAGAAAGTGGCGAGGTCGGTGCCGAGGGCGAGGCCGCCGTTCGACAGGAGCTTGACCGTGTTCGCAGGAACGTCCGGCAGGTTGCCGGAGATGTCCGTCCAACTTGCGCCGCCGTCGCGGGACTCGAAGACGTGGCCGATGCCCGCTCCGGGACCCTCCGTGAACTTTCGCGAGAAGCCGTTGACCGCGACGTACACGTGCTGGGCGTTGGCCGGGTCGATCTCGAAGCCGGAGATGTAGCGGTTCGGGATCGTTCCGTCGACGGGCAGGTTGAGCTGGTGCCAGCCGGTGCCGTCGGCGTTGCCGACCGCGATGCCGCGCGCGAAGCCCTGGTTGTTGCATGGCCCGCACCAGCCGACGTACACCGTCCCGCCCGAGGATGCCACGGCGGTGGCCACATGTCCGTCACCCAGGTCGTACGCATTCTTCCACTCGGTGCCCGAGCGGATCGCGAAGCCCTTGGTCTGTACCCACACGTGACGGCCGCCTGCCACCCAGGTGTTGGTGTCCTTGGCGTCGGAGGAGATGGGGGCGATGAAGCGGGCGCCGCTCCCGCCGAGGTCCTTGTCCGGCGGGGCGACCTCGTATTCGGTCGCCTTCGTCGGGTCGTCGACCCAACTCCCGTTGTTCACACCGCAGTTCTGCGTGACCCACATATCGAGGTAGACATACTCGTTCGCGATGTTGCAGCCGTTGGCCGCGTCCGTGATGGTGTCTCCGCCGTCGCCACCGAAGTCGGAGCCCATGACCTTGTCGTGGCCGCGCAGGATCGACTGGCCATTGTCCTGGAGACCGCCGGTGACGGAGACGCCGCCGTGGTCGAGGTCCTTGCCGACGCCGACCGAGTAGTACTGCAGGACGTCGAGAGTGCCGTCATTCAGGGACTGCCAGTCCTTGGCGTGGCCGCCCGAGTCGACCGCACCGTTCAGCGGCCGCCGGTAGATGCCGCCGTCGTTGCCGACATAGGCGTACGTCTTGCCCCCGTACGAGCCGACCGCGACAGCGTGCTGGTCGGAGTGCGTGGTCGGCGAGCAGTCGCCGGTCTGCTTGGCCGGGTCGATGCTCCAGCAGGGGAACGGGAAGTTCCAGTACGGGCCCGGGGTGATCCAGCTCGTGCCGCCGTTCTTGGTCTCGAAGACCTCTTCCAAACCCAGGTAGACGTGGTCGGGGTTGTTCGGGTCGACCTGGAGGAACTGGTTGTACCAGGACTGGATGCCGGGCATGTAGCCCGCGCCCTGGAGCGCCGAACCCGAATTCCGCAACTTGGTGTAATCGGCGATCTGCGTCCAGGGACCGAACGGCGAACCCGACTTGGACACGTACACGCCCTTGAGGCCGCTGTCCGGGTTGCTGTCGGTCTGCGCCGGTGACTGGTCGATCGCGTACAGGCGGGAGCCGTCGGCCGCCGCACCGAACGTCACATTGCCGACGTCGTCGCTGCCCGTAGGCAGGTCACCGAGGCCGCCGGCGGGTTTCCAACTTCCGTCCGCCTGCTGGGAGTAGAGCCCGTTGTAGGTGTCGCCGCCCCGCCAGCCGACGGCGAGCAGTACCTTGGAGGGGTCCTTCGGGTCGACCGCAATGTCATTGGCTATGTTCTTGTACGGGGCCGACTCGTCGTCCGCCTTCGAACCGCCCGGCAGGTAGTCCGGGTTGGGGGCGAACTCCATCTTCCACGGGCCCGACAGCGTAGTGGTGGAGTGCGACCACACGCCCCGGCTGGTGGCCGCCCACACCTTGGTGCCGGCGAACCGCAGGGCGTGGATGACCGTGGACTCCAGCTCGGCCCCGCCCACCCGGCCGCCCGGCTGGAACTGTCCGTGCTGCGGATCGGACAGGACGTAGACGCCCGTGCCCACGAAGGACGTTGCTCCGGTGTTCGACTCGCCGGTCGCGTACCAGAGGCGCTTGGAACCGTCGAGCGCGAGGGTGCCGGTCGACAGCGAGGGCAGCTTGTCGGCGATCGGCTCCCAGTGCCCGCCGCCGGTCTTCGACCGGAAGACGCCCCCATTGGCGCCGCCCGCGTACACGTAGCCCTGGTCGTCGGCGGCGATCCCGGTGATCCGACCCGTCACCTTCCCCGACCCGCCGCTGGAGTTGGAATTGATGTCGCGGTAACGCGGGTCGTCGGAGTCGTACGCCTTCTTCGTGACATGGTCCCAGTCGCCCGCGGTGTGCCGCATCGACTGCAACTGCGCCCAGGCCGCCCCGTACGCGCCGGGCGCCACCACACCGGGGGCGGTCCGGGCCTCGGTGTACTGGGCGGTGCCTTCAGCGGAGTTCTCCGCCTCGTCCGAGCCGTCGTCACCGCTCTCGGACGCGGCAAAGGCGGACATTCCCTTGCCCGCCTGCACCGCTTTGGTGTGCTGCTTGCCTATGTCGGCCTGGTGGCGCGCGTTCCAGGGCCGGGGTCTGGTGTCACCGGATGCCGCGAACGACTGGGTGCCCAGCAGTCCGAATGCGGCGGCCACGACGGTGCAGGTGATGAACCGTCGCCGATGCCGTTGGGGCATCATGCGCTCTCCTCCCTGTGCCGGGCACGGGATATGGCCCGACGCGGGAGAGATCTTGGCGTGTGCGCGACATTCCGAACAGGGGCCGGGAAAAAGGATGACCGGGAGTTTGCCCTGTACCCGGATCGACAACTTACCGCAGGAATAGGGTAATTGGGGCTGCGGTGCCGATGTCGGACGGCCGTGGCGCATGGTGCGGGCCGGCTTCTGGGCTCCGGCGGCCACGTCGCCACGGCGACCGTTCCACCGGAGCCCCCAAACGAACGAGAAGGCCCATACGGGACTGCGGGCCCCTTGCCACCGCACGCCGAAGAGAATCCGGGCCAGGCAAATCCCTTTGGGGATGGGGAAATTGGTGACGACTCTTGACCGACGCCTGACATGTGTACACCGCACCGGAGGCCTGATACTGGCGGTCGCCAGTGTCCCCAAGGGGAAGAATCCGTCTCGTGAAGTTCAGGACCAGAACTGCTACCCGTCTCGCCGAAGCTGCCCTTGCCGCTGCGGCTGCCGGGGTGACGCTCGCCGGGCCTGCCCACGCCGCCGACAGATACTACTGCGGTGACGCCGTGACCTTGAGCAATAAGACGAGCGTGATGGAGTGCATCCACCTCGGCGGCAACGGGTACTGGCAGCCCTACATGTACCTCACCGGCTTCACGAACATGTGGGAAGTGCCCTCGGTCGGACAATGGATCAACAGTGCCGACGGCCACCACGGCGACTTCACCCACATCCCCGGCGGGCAGTACAACGCCGGCATCATCTGGGGGAAGTCCACCAACTGGCGAGTCGACTGCTACGTCCAGGCCCAGGCGTCCATCTCCGTCCCGGACGAGGCCTACGGCCTGTTCTCGCCGACGAAGAAGGTGTGCTGACCCCCGAGACGAGCAGGGCGTCCCCGTGCGAAGTGCACTGCACGGGGACGCCCTCACGGTTGTTCCGTTGGCGTAACTCGGTATCGGACGCGGGCTACCAGTGCTTGATGGTGACGCCGAGCGTGGAGGTGATCGCGCCGATGTCGGTGTACGACATGAGGTCCCAGCACGTGACGCGGTCACCGACCGCCGCCGGGGTCGTGCATGTGGTCGTGCCGCCGACTCCGGATTCGACGAGGCCTGCGGAGATGAGCCCCTTCGCGAGGACCGTGCTTCCCGTCGTCGGGAAGAACACGGGCCCACCGGAGTCGCCGTTGGCGTTGATCTGGCGGAAGTTGGGGCTCTTGTCGCGGACGTCGTTCTGGCTGTACCAGGTGTGCCCGTCGTAGGTGTGATGGGTGCCCGTCCGATACACCTGCATGTTGCAGGTGTATCCGGTCACGGAACCGGACACGCACATCCAGTCGCCGTTTCCGGTCGACTGCGTACCGGTGACTTCGGCCGTGTACTGGCCGGCTCCGTTCCCGTTGTAGTAGTCTGGGCCGAGCCAGACGTCACCGTAGGAATAGCCCGAGATCGCCTGCCCGCCGTAGGTGTAACTGATCTGCGTGGTGCGTCCGACGGACGAGTTGTCGCCGCGGTACCAGTTGTCCCAGCCGCAGTGGGCCGCGGTGAGGACGACGTCATGACCGGCGGAGTCGCTCGCGGCGAACCCCGTTGAGCACCCGGTGCCGGAGCCCGAGTGGATGTGGCCGCCTGCCATGTTGTACAGGCCCGGGCCGTTGACGCTGCGGTTGATGGACGAGCTTCCGGTCCAGTTGGTCGTAGGCTTGGCCGAGACCGTCTCGATGGTGACGGGATAGTCCCCGATGATGCCGCGGATCGCGGTGGTGACGTCCGCGGCCGCAGCCGACGGGGCCGGTGCGGACGGTTTCTCCGCGTTACGGGGTGCCGCCGTCGATGCGTCGAGCCCGACGTGGAGCCCGCTGCCGTCGGGTTGGGGACCTGCCGACACGATGTGTCGGCCGCCCAGCAGCGCCGGATCGGCCGCCGCAGCGTGCATGAGCGCGACGGACTTCCGGTTCAAGTCGGATTCGGTGTAGGCGGCGCGCAGGGTGTCGACCTTGATGCCCTGGCCGGAGGCCGCGCGCCGGGTCTCGACCTGGACGGCCGAAGGGACTTGGCCGTGCCAGTACAGCGTCATGGAGTTCCGCAGCGGATCGACGACGACACCGCCGATGCCGGCTTCCGCACCCGACGAAGATCCAGCGGCACGGATCCGGTCGCGCAAGGAGTCGAGCTTGGGCTGGTTCGTCATGATGGCTGCCGTGTCCGCGGCGGAGTTGCCGAAGAGCACTGCGCGACCGCTCGCCTTCGACGGGGCCGGGAGTGCTACGGGGCAACCGTGCAGGTCGCGGCAGCAACGAGTGGCTATGACCTGCGTGTTACCCGGGTGCTGCATAGCAATGCACGACTACCGTCTGCTCCAGGCTCCACTGCTGCTCGACCGTGCCCAACAACTCCCAGCCCAGACGCTCGTAAAGGGCTACTGCTGAGGCGTCGGACGCCACGACGTCGAGCACGGGATGCAGATCGCGTTCCCGCGCGTCACGCATCGCCTGGGCCATCAGAAGTGCGCCGATCCCATGGCCTCGTGCGGCCGAGGCGACGAACAGGCGGCTGACCACACCCGCTGACGCTCTGCTCGCACCCTCGCGACCGCCCCACAGGCCCGGCGCGACATCGCCTGCCTCACTGCGAGACAGACCGATGTGACCGACGATCCGCCCGTCAAGCTCCGCTACCCAGGCCGCGAGCAGCGCCGGCTGGGACAGCCAGGCATCGGGACGGTCCGGCCAGTTCACTGGGTAGCCGTCTTGCTCATGGACGTCAGCAAGTACCTGAACGCACGCGCCGAGGTCGGAGTCTGTTCTACGCCGGACAAGCCGGATCGGTGCTCCGCCGGCTGCAGGAACATTCTCGCTATGCACCGGAGCATGGAAGCACAGCCCGCCCACCTGACATCTGTGACCAGACATTTTCGATACACGCTCCAGCGGGCTGCCCGGCCGCCAGGGGCGGCGCCGAGCCGGTGCTGGATGCCGTCAACAATCGTCGCATCCCGGGAGTTGACGGCGGGAGCTGTCTCACGATTCGCCGCCCCGGCGACGTGGCTCCTACCGACGGGCTGTATCCAGCGGCGCGGCCACTGGACGAAGAGCGCGACTGAGTGCCACTCCAAGCGGTCCGCGGCGGGCTCGCCGGGCTTGCCGTGGGGTTTCACGTTTAAGGAGCGGCCCGTGCGGCCGGGCTCGGTGAACACCGTGGCGGACAAGTCGGTCATGTTGTGGGGCGAAGGCCACGTGGACGGGTTGCCCCGGGGGGGTGATCAGCGCGAGGGCGCCGCAGGCGGAGACGAGGACGTGGCGAAGATGCGTGGGACTCACTCTTAGCCGGCCCCGGCTGCCCCGGCTGCCCGGCTGCCCGGCTGCCCGGCTGCGGCGGATGACAGCCGAAGGAAGTGGGCGCGGTCGCCCAGGGTTGTCCCGTAACTGCTACTTGGCGGCACGAGAGTAACTGGCCGGAATCGCACCCCAGGTTCCCTTTGGGCCCACCCCTGCGACCGCACGAGACAGCAGTGGGTAGCAGGCGCCTCCTCCCGCCCACGTGCGAACCTGCCGACCTGCGGTGATGAGCCAGGCCCCTGTTATCGTGCGCCGATGTCAACGATCAAACCAGTTCCAAGTGACCTTCGACTGCGCAGAGCCTGCTCGCCTAGCCGCCTTCTGGTGCGAGGTGCTGGGGTACGTCGTACCGACGGTCCCGGAGGGCTTTGCCCCGTGGGAGGAGTACCACCGCTCGCTGCCGCCCGAGGATGAGATCTACTTCGCGTGCACTGATCCCTCGGGCGTGGGCCCGCGCTTGCTCTTCCAGCGAGTTCCCGAAGGCAAGGTCGTCAAGAACCGGCTGCATCTCGATGTGCGGGCCGGCGCCGGGCTCGTGGGTGAGGAGCGCCTGGCCACACTCGAGGCCGAGTGCGCACGGCTGATGGCGCTCGGCGCGAAACACGTGCTGACGCAGCGCGCCGATGGCGTCAACGAGTCGTGCATCACGATGCAGGACATCGAGGGCAACGAGTTCTGCCTCGCCTGATTCTCCTGCGAGACTGCGAGGTGGGGAGCCGTCTCCGGCCTTGCGGAACATCGGAGCATCCGATATTGGCTGCTCCGATGTTCCCCAAGGCCGGTCTCCCGTGCACCTCTCAGGTCCCGCATGCGGCGGGAGTCATCCCGTGAGAGCGAGGTTGTGCAGGCGGACAACGCCGTGCATCGCGTGGCGCACACCGTCGCCTCTTACGAGTTGGTGCGTGATAGCGGGTGAGGCATATTTGGCCTGGTCGTGACGTGTTCTCAGGCGCTGGTGGTGCGGTCGGAGACGAGGCCGGCGATGGCGCGGTAGGTGTCGGGCAGGCGGTCGCGGCAGTGGGTCCAGCACGTCAGTTGCTTCCAGCGTTTGTGGTCGGCGAGGGCGTGTTCGACGGTGATGCGGTCGGAGGAGTGCCCGTGGCGGTCGCGTTCCCATTGTTCGACTCTGCCGGGCAATGCTCCGGGCCGGGGTCTTCTGGGTGTGAGATCTTCCCTTCCGAACGGCACGATTAGCCGCAGCAGCCATCCTGCGACGTGGCGGCTCCCCGTTTGGCTCCCCTGAACCCCAGGGCCTTACTCATGAGGAGCATTGACCTCCACGGAGCCCTCGACGTCTGCGTTACCGACTGGTTAAGGTGCGCCGACGAGCGAAGCGAAGGGGAGGATTCCGTGACCGGGACGGACGAGGCCGAAGCGGCCGCAACCGCCGCAGACGAGGCACTTTACGTACTCACGGCGGCGCTGCTGACCCCCGCGCAGTTCCCGAGCGTGCTCGGCGACGACTACCCCGAGGCCTGCGCGGCGCTCGGCCTCGGGCCGTACGCCCAGGGGTACGGTCTCGTCCTCGGTCAGGACGGCAAGGGCGCACGCTGGACGGTCGTCATCGATGACGTGTCGCTCGTAGCGGTCGCGATCGCGTCCTGGGACTGCGGAATGGAGTACGAGCTGTCGCCGGACGACCGCACGGTGGTGGCGGCGCTGCCCGGCTGGCCGCTGGAGCTGGTCGTCTCGGCCCCGAACGTCCCGTCTCCGCACGACCCCGAGCCCGATCCGCAGGGTCCTCCCCCGCTCGCCCCGCCCGACACGACCCAGTGGGGCCCGGCCCAGCGCCGGCTCGGTGCGGACGCGGTCGCGGTGCAGTGGACGACGTGGCGCGAGCAGCTGGACGACGGCGCGTTCGGGCCGCCCCCCAAGGCGTCGGACGCCACGACATCGGACGCCACGAGAGCCGCCCCGGACAGCCCCGAGGAGCCCGAAGACCCGGCCCCCGTCAAGTCCGACCGGTCCGTGGAGACGGACAGCGAGAGCAGCGGGAGGAAGGACAGCGAGGGCAACGGCCGGCCCGACACGGCGGCCGGGTACCACCACCACGACCACGACAACCACGACGACCCCGGCGAGCGCACCGGTGTCCGTCGCGTCCTCGCGGAGCTGCGCGGGTACCTCGATACCGCTCCCCCGGTCGGCCGCGTGCGCTCCGGCTTCGCGCCGGGTGGCGCACGCACCCTGCGCGCCGACGGCCCGGGCTGGTCCCTGGTGGCCAGGACCGACGACGTCGCATTTGTCCTGCTCGACGAGTGCCCCGGCGATGTCCACCCGGTGGGCCGCGGTGGAGACCTGCCCGCCCTCCTCGTATCCCTGGAAGCGATGGCGTTACGCCCCTCGTGAGGACGGCACGCGCGCTTCCTGCGGCTGGCCCGCGCCGGGCCCAGCCCAGCCCGGCCCAGCCCGTCCACCGAGCCGGCCCGACCTCGCGGTAGGCACGCCGTCCCTCACGAGGACGGCTCCTGCTCCTCGTACGGACGGCCCATGCCGGACCCAGCCGAACTCAGTGCAACCCGGCCCGGCCCACAGAGCTGACCAGGCCGGCCCATGAGCACACCCGCCTCAACTCATGGTCAGCGCAACCCAGTTGAAGTGGAGCGGAGCTCACACCCGGTCGAGTGGCCGGTGTGGGCCCGTCGGCAGGTCGGCCAGGATGGTGTCGCCGGGGCGGATCTCGCCACCCGAACGGACCACGCTCATGATCCCGGCCTTGCGCACTATGTTGCCGTCGTCGTCGCGGCCGACGACCTGCTTCAGAAGCCCACTCTGGAAACCGTCGATCTGCAGGCACGGGTTGCGCAGCCCCGTGACCTCGACGACCGCCTCGGGCCCTATGCGCAGCAGGGTGCCCACGGGCAGCGAGAGCAGGTCGATGCCCTCGGTCGTGACGTTCTCGCCGAGCTGGCCCGGGGCCACGTCGAAGCCCTGCTCGGCGACCTCGTCGAAAAGCTCGCCGTGGATGAGATGGACCTGACGGAGGTTGGGCTGCGTCGGATCCTGGGCGACGCGGGAGCGGTGCTTGACCGTCACTCCCGCGTGGACGTCCCCCGCCACACCGAGCCCGGGGAGCAGGGTGATGCTCTCCCGGTTCGGCTTGGTGAAGGAGTACTCACCGTTGCTGCTGACCGCTGTGACCGTTCCCCTGGCACCGCTCATCGCGCGGAGCTCCCCTCTGCCGTGCCAATGATCGGCTCGAGCCTAACCCGGCCGGGCCCCGCTCACCCCGGCGTCGGCCGCGTTCCGGGCTCGCTCGGCCTCACCCGATCGACGGGCCCTAGCGGCCGAGCTCCTTGCGGGATATGTGCCGCAGCCTGCGCCGCTGGCTGGGGTCCAGCGTGAAGTAGGCCACCACGGGGACGCCGATCAGCACCAGCAGGGCGAGCCAGAATCCGATCAGAGGGATCAGGATGAGCCCCGCCACGATTCCACCGGCGGCGATCATCGCGCGCTTCGACATGTCCGTCGCCTTCCTTTGCGCGGCCCGCGGCCGCTCTTCCTGTCCAGAGAACGCCCGGCGGCGTCCGCTGGTTCCAGCTGCCTTCCACTATGCGTCACTTCCGCAGCGGTGCGCCGACCTCGTGCATGTGCCCGAGGGCCTGACGGTAGGAGTCCGTCAGCGAGGTCTCGGCGTACGGGATGCCGAGCGCCGCACAGTGGGCGCGGACCATGGGCTGGGCGAGCCTGAGGTGCGGGCGCGGCATGTTCGGGAAGAGATGGTGCTCGATCTGGTAGTTCAGGCCGCCGAGTGCCCAGTCGGTGAGCGGCCCGCCCCGTACGTTGCGCGAGGTCAGGACCTGACGGCGCAGATGTCCCCAGGACGAGTCCTCGGCGTCGTCCGGGTCGGGCATCTCCATGCCTTTGTGGTTAGGGGCGAACGTCATGCCGAGGTGCAGGCCGAACAGCGCGTGGTGCACCAGGGCGAAGACGAGGGCCTTGCCCGGGGACATGACGCTCAGGAGCAGAGTCGCGTAGCCGGCGAGGTGGGCGATCAGGAGGGGCGCCTCGACGGCGCGCTCGCGGGGCGGCTGTCGCTTGAGATCCTGGAATCCGTACACCTTGAGGGCGATGCCTTCGAGGAGCAGCATCGGGAAGAAGAGCCGGGCCTGGTTGCGGGTGAGCCAGCGGGCGAAGCCTTCGCGCTGCTCGGCCTGGCGCTGGGTCCACACGAGGGCGCCGACCCCGACATCGGGGTCCTTCTCTATGTGGTTGGGGTTCGCGTGGTGGCGGTTGTGCTTGTCGTTCCACCAGGCGTAACTCATGCCGAGCAGCAGGTCGCTGTGGAACAGGCCGATGATCCGGCCCGCGCCCTTGCCCCGGGTGATCTGGGCGTGGCCGGCGTCGTGGCCGAAGAAGGCGCTGCGGGCCCACAGGACGGAGAGCGGGAGGGCGAACAGGAGGGTCCACCAGGTGTCGCCGGACAGCGCCATCGCGGTGACCGTCACGCCGAGCGCGAGCAGGTTGACGGCGATCCCCGTCACGTACCAGCCGGTGCGCCGGTCGAGCAGGCCCTGCCCCTTCACCGCCTTGAGCAGGGGGCCGAACTCGCTGCCCGTCCGCGGCTCGGCCCGGGCGCCGAGGCCCGTGGCGGGTTGCGGCATGGTCGCCTGTGACATGACGTCTCCGGTGGTCGGGTGTCCCGCCGCAGTTGCCTGCGCTGGTCCCCATGAACGTACGGAGCCACCGCATTGACGACCATGGAGCCACCCCCCGGCTCCGCATGGGGGGTTACCCCGAGCCCGCCGGTGGTGCTGACAGCACCCACCCGGTTCCATGTGATGTGGGCCACTACGGCCGCACCGCCGCGCGGCCGGACTTTGCTGTACCCTCGGCGACCTCGGCCAACGTAGTCAAATTTGAGGAATGCGTTTCGCTGTGCAAAGGCTCCCCGCTCCAACGCCGTCCCAGCTTGCCGAACTCGCCCGTTGTTGTGTGACCTTCCTGCCCGACGACCCCTTCCGCACCGGCCGCGTCGCCGTGTGGCAGCCCGGAGGCGACGCGGCCCCGGCCGCTCCCGGCGCCGTCGAGCAGCTCACCGTCGTCGGCGCGGACGCCCTGCCCCACACCGTGCCCGCTCTGCTCCTGCCCGTCCGTGACGCACTGCCCGTGCTCACCCGGGCCCGTGCTCTCGCGCACGCTTCGCGCGCGACCGCCTTCTGGGGCTCGGCCGCGCTGCTCGCGCTCCAACTCGCCGCGCGCGGGCTGTTGTTGCCCGGCCTCACCGAGACCGACCACGACGCGTGGCGGGTCGGGCCGCTCGGCGCCGACGACCTGGACAAGGTTCGCCAACTCGCCGCCGCGATGCCTCCCGAGGCACACGCCATCCCGCTGCGGGCCGCGCCCGAGCCGGTGCTGCTGCCCGACCCCGAGCGGCTCCTGCGCGCCTTCCTCGACGCCGTCGCGGACGGGCTGCCGCGTACGCCGGGCGCGGCCCGCGTCACCGGTTCGCCCGCCTTCGCCGCGGAGGCTTCCCAGCGGCTACCCGGGCAGCGGGCCTGGGCCGCCGATGTGGCGGCCGGGCACGACGCGGGCGTACGGATCTCGCTGCGCGTGGAGCTGCCGGGGCTGGCCTCGGCGGACCCGGAGAGCGCCGGGCCGGTGTTCCGCGCCGTGCTCCAGATGCACAGCGTCAGCGATCCGGCGCTGGTCGCTGACGCCGCCGAGGTGTGGGCGGGCTCCGGTGCGGCCGCGCGTTTCGGGCCGCGGGCCCGCATGGACGCGCTGCTCGCGCTGCGCCGGGCGGCCCGCGCGTGGCCGCCGCTCACCCCGCTCCTGTCGGCCGCCGTGCCGGACGCGGTCGAGCTCGCCGACGACGAGGCGGGAGAACTGCTCGGCCCGGCTTCGCGCGCGCTCGCCGCGATCGGCGTCCAGGTGCACTGGCCCAAGGAGCTGTCACGCAAGCTGACGGCGCGCGCCGTGATCGGCCCGCGGGAACAGGAGCCCGGGCACATCGAGTCCGCCGCACCGTCGACCCTGTCCGCCGACGCGCTGCTCGGCTTCAGCTGGTGGTTCGCGCTCGGCGACAGCGAGTTGAGCCGCCAGGAGCTGGACGAACTGGCCGAGGCAAGCCGTCCCGTGGTGCGACTGCGTGACCAGTGGGTGCTCGTCGACCCCGAGGAGGTGCGGCGCGCCCGCACCGCGCAGGACCGCAAGGTGACGCCTGTCGATGCGCTGGCCGCCGTCCTCACCGGGTCGACCGAGCTGGACGGGCGGCGGGTCGACGTCGAGGCGACGGGCTGGCTTGCCCGCCTGCGCGACCGGCTCGCCGATCCCGAGGCCGCTCGCGAGCAGCCTGTGGTCCAACCGGCTGCGCTCGCCGCGCAGTTGCGCGACTACCAGCTGCGCGGTCTCAACTGGCTCGCCGACATGACGTCGCTGGGTCTGGGCGGCTGTCTCGCCGACGACATGGGGCTCGGCAAGACCATCACCCTCATCGCCCTGCATCTGCACCGTCAGAGCGACCCGGCGACGGCCGGCCCGACCCTCGTCGTGTGCCCGACCTCCCTGATGGGCAACTGGCAGCGCGAGATCGAGCGGTTCGCCCCCGGCACCCCCGTCCGCCGCTTCCACGCCTCGGCCCGCTCCCTGGAGGCCCTGGGCGACGGCGAGTTCGTGCTCACCACGTACGGGACCATGCGTATGGACGCGGCCAGGCTGGCCGCCGCGTCCTGGGGCATGGTGGTCACCGACGAGGCCCAGCACATCAAGAACCCGTACTCCGCGACGGCCCGACAGCTGCGCACCATCGGGGCCCGCGCCAGGGTGGCGCTCAGCGGCACCCCCGTCGAGAACAACCTTTCCGAGCTGTGGGCGATCCTCGACTGGACCACGCCGGGACTGCTCGGCCGGCTCGGCGCGTTCCGCACGAAGTACGCGTCCGCAGCCGAGAGCGGCCAGGACCCGGCGGCCGCAGAGCGGCTCTCCCGGCTGGTGCGGCCCTTCCTGCTGCGGCGCCGCAAGTCCGATCCGGGCATCGCACCCGAGCTGCCGCCGAAGACCGAGACCGATCGCGCCGTCTCCCTCACCAGGGAGCAGACCGGTCTGTACGAGGCGGTGGTGCGCGAGACGCTGGCCGAGATCTCGGGCGCGGCCGGATTCGAGCGGCGCGGCCTGGTGATCAAGCTCTTCACCGCGCTGAAGCAGATCTGCAACCACCCCGCGCAGTACCTCAAGGAGGACGCCCCCACGATCGCCGGCCGCTCGGGCAAGCTGGAGCTGCTCGACGAGCTCCTGGACACCATCGTCGCTGAGGACGGCGCCGTGCTGGTCTTCACGCAGTACGTCCGCATGGCGCGGCTCATCGAGGAACACCTCGCGGTGCGCGGCGTGCCGACCCGGTTCCTCCACGGTGGCACGCCGGTGGAACGCCGCGAGGAGATGGTGCGATCCTTCCAGGACGGCCAAGTCCCGGTGTTCCTGCTGTCGTTGAAGGCCGCGGGCACGGGCCTCAACCTCACCCGGGCCGGTCATGTCATCCACTACGACCGCTGGTGGAACCCCGCCGTGGAAGCGCAGGCCACGGACCGCGCCTACCGCATCGGCCAGACCCAGCCCGTGCAGGTGCACCGGCTCATCGCGGAGGGCACCATCGAGGACCGCATCGCCGAGATGCTCGCCCGCAAACGGGAGTTGGCGGACGCGGTGCTCGGCGCGGGCGAGTCCGCGCTGACCGAACTGTCCGATGCCGAGCTGACGGATCTGGTGGCGCTGCGAGGGAGCGGTCGATGAGCGACACATACAAGCCCGGCACTGATGGTCGGGACGCCTACGCGAACGAGCACACCTTCGAGCCGCTGGCTCCCGTGAGCGGGCGTGCCTTCGCCGTCACTTGGTGGGGTCAGGCGTGGCTCAAGGCCCTGGAGGACACCGCGCTCGACGGGCAGCAGCTCAAGCAGGGGCGGCGCCTGGCCCGCGCGGGCGCGGTCGGCGCCGTGACCGTACGCCCGGGCCGGATCACCGCGGTCGTACGGGACCGGGACGGTGCGCAGCACCGCAGCGACGTACTGCTTCAGGAGCTGGACGCGGACGAGTGGGACCGGTTCGTCGCCATGGCCGCTGAGCGAGCCGGACACATCGCGGCGCTGCTGGACCGCGAGATGCCGCCGCACCTCGTGGAGGACGCCGCGAGCGAGGGCATCGAACTCCTCCCCGGCATCGGGGACTTGGACGCCGAGTGCGGTTGCGACGCGTGGGACCACTGCCCACACACCGCGGCGCTCTGCTATCAGGTGGCACGCCTCCTGGACCAGGACCCGTTCGTCCTGCTCCTGCTGCGGGGCCGTACGGAACGGGCGCTCCTCGACGCCCTTCAAGAGCACGGCGCCGCCCCGGCCGCCGGTGAGCCCGCGACGGCACAGGGCGTACCGGCCGCCGAGGCATTCGCGGCCCGTGACATCGTTCCGCCGCTCCCCGCCCCGCCCTCCCTGCCGCCGGAGCCGGGCGGCCCTGCCCGCCTGGACACCGAGACCGCGCCGGAGCCCGGGGTGGACCCGGCGGCGCTGGAGTTCCTGGCGGCCGACGCCGCGCGACGGGCGCACCGCCTGCTCGCCGATGCTCTCACCCAGGGGCACGAACTCCAGCCATTCTCAGGGAGCTTGACGGGGGATCAGGACATAGTGCGGTTCGCGGCGGGCTGTACCGATGGTCGCCTCTCCGCGCGTATCGGCGCCGCTTCGGGTCGCCGGCCCGCCGATCTGTCGGTGGCCGTGACCGCCTGGCGGTTCGGCGGGGTCGCGTCGCTGCGCGTGCTGGAGGAGGAGTGGGCCCCGGAGCGGCAGGAGCTGGCACGGGCCGTCGGGGACCTCGACCGCGCCTGGGCCGAGGCCGAACGCCCCGCTCTGCGGGCGACCGGTACCAACCGCTGGACGGTGACCGGGCGGGACGCCCAACTGCGACTCGGCCCCGACGGCCGTTGGTGGCCCTACCGCAAGGAACGCGGCCGCTGGACCCCGGCGGGCCCATCCGACCGGGACCCTGCGGCGGCCCTCGCCCCGGTGCTCAACGCGACCGAGGACCACGCCGAGGCCTGACTCGGGCGCCCCCGCGAGAACCGGCCAGCCCCCTCCACCGCCTTCCACCCCGCGCACCGGCCGTCCCCTTCCACCGCTTCCACCGCTTACACTCGGCGCACCGACCGCCCCCTTGCACCGCTTCCACCGCACGCACCGGCCGTCCCCTTCCACCTCGCGCACCCCGGACCGTACGGTAACTCCCGTGAGCAGCCTGCCTGTTGAACGACCGAGGGAGCCACTGTGCGGGGCACATCGCGTACGCGTACGGACGTCGGCCTCGCACGGGACGCGGTCGGTCTGCGCGAGGTCCTCTTCCAGAGCGTCACCGCGATGGCGCCCGCCGCCGCGGTGGCCGCGTCCATTCCTGCGGGTGCCGCGTTCGCGGGCGGCAGTCTGCCCCTTTCGGTCCTGGTGGCGCTCGCGGCGTGCCTGTTCACCGCCTCCTGTGTGGCGGAACTGGCGCAGGAGCTGCCCGCGGCCGGTTCGGTCGCCACCTACAGCGCCCAGGGGCTGCACCCGGCGGTCGGCTTCCTGGTGGGCTGGGGCTATGTCTTCGTGGAGGCGCTGGTGCCTCCCCTGCTCCTGCTGCAACTGGGCTTCACCACGGCGGGCACCCTGCACCAGCAGTGGGCCGCCTACCCCGTGGGCCTGTGGTGGCCGTGGTCGCTCGCTGGGGCGGTGGTCATCGCGATCGCGGGGTTCTTCGGGGTGCGGGCCTCGGCGCGCTTCGGAACGGTGCTCGGCGTCTTCGAGGTGCTGGTGTTCGTGGTGTTCGCCGTCATGCTGATCGTGGCGGCGGGATCCGACAACACCCTGACCGTATTCGGGACTTCGCACACCGCGACGGGCTATGGGGGGTTCGGCGGGGTGTTCGCCGGCTCGGTCTATACGGTGCTCGCCTTCGCCGGATTCGAGGCGGCCGCGCCGCTCGCCGAGGAGGCCCGCGATCCCCGCCGCACCATGCGCCGCGCGGTGTTCGGGGCGGCCCTGGCCATCGGGGTGGTCTACGTCCTGACCACGTACGCGATGGCGGTCTACTACGGCCCGGACCGGTTCGCCGGGTTCGGGGCGTCCGGCGACGCCTCGTGGGAGGGGGTGGCGCGCGCTTCGTTCGGTCTCTTCTGGGTGGTTCTGTTCCTCGCCGTGGTCAACTCGACGGTCGCCAACGCCAACGCCTGTGCCAACGTCTCGACGCGCACGGCCTTCGCGTTCGGCCGGATCGGCGTCTTCCCCCGTTCGTTCGCCCGCCTCCACCCGCGGCGCCGCTCGCCCGTGACGGGCGTCGCCGTGCAGTTCGCGGTGGCGGTGGCCGCGATCCTGGGGCTCGGGCTCGCCTACGGTCCGGTGACGGCGTTCACCCTGCTCGCCACCGTCATCGTCACGGTGATCATCGGCGTGTACATCGTCGTGGACCTGGCCTGCGCCGGATACTTTCTGCGGCGGCGCCGTGACCTGTTCAGCCCCCTGCGGCACATGGTGTTCCCGGTGCTCGGCATCGCCGCGTTCGTCCCGGCGCTGCTGACCGCGGCGGGGATCCCCGTGTTCTCCTTCGTCGCCGAACTCTCGCCGCCGGTGTCGTACGCGGGGCCGGTCGTCGGGCTCTGGATGGCGGCCGGGGTTGTCGTGCTGGTGGTGCTCGCGCGCCGGCACCCGGAGCGGCTGGCGCAGACCGGCCGCGTTCACCTCGTCGAACCCGATGAGGACCACCAGGACCACGAGGAGACAGGAGTGGTACGAGGATGAGTGACGACCCGCGGATCCTGACGGTGCGGCCCAAGGAGAACGAGTACGCCTGGACGTTCGGCGGGGCGCCACCGATCGCCCGGGTGGCCCCCGGAACCGTCCTCGACCTCTACACCGAGGACTGCTTCGCCGGCCGGGTCCGCTCGGAGGACGATTTGGTCTCGCGCGTCTGCGAGTTCCCCTTCCTCAATCCGCAGACGGGCCCCTTCTACGTCGAGGGCGCCGAGCCGGGCGACACGCTCGCCGTGCACTTCGTGTCCGTCAAGCCGGCTCGGGACTGGGCGGCGTCCACGACCGTGCCCCTGTTCGGCGCCCTCACCTCGACGCACACCACGGCCACGCTCCAGCCGCCCCTGCCGGAGACGGTGTGGATGTGGGAGCTCGACCGGGCCCGCGGCACCTGTCTGTTCCGGGCCCGTGAGAGCGACATCGAGGTCGAACTGCCGATGGACCCGATGCACGGGACGGTCGGCGTCGCTCCGGCCAACCTGGAGGTGCGTTCCGCGCTCGTGCCCGACGCGCACGGCGGGAACATGGACACGCCGGAGATGCGGGCGGGGGTGACCTGCTACCTGGGGGTCAACGTGGCGGGCGCCCTGTTCAGCCTGGGTGACGGTCACGCCCGCCAGGGCGAGGGCGAGACGTGCGGCGTCGCCGTGGAGTGCGCCATGAACACGGTCGTCGTGGTCGAGCTCCTCAAGGGCGTCGTCACGCCGTGGCCGCGCATCGAGTCGGACACCCACATCATGTCGACGGGGTCCGCGCGCCCTCTCGAAGACGCCTTCCGCATCTCGCAGTTGGACCTCGTGCGCTGGCTTGAGCGCGACTACGGCCTGTCCGCCCTGGACGCGTACCAGTTGCTGAGCCAGGCGGGTGAGGCCCCGCTTGCCAATGTCTGCGACACCAACTACACCTGTGTCGCCAAGATCCGCAAGGAGTGGCTGCCCGGCCGGGGCGAGCCACACCGGGGCCTCCACCGCCACCTGAGGGAGCGAACCACGCAACTCGCCTCCCTTTCCTCGTAGTTCAGCTGCTACCGCAGCGAATTTCTACCTCAGAGGTGCCTCGATGAATCGAAGAAGACTCCTGCAGGGGGCGGCCGGCTCGGTCGCCGCCGGCCTGCTGTTCCCGGCGACGGAGGCAGCCGCGGATGGCACCACCGACTATCCGCGGGCGCACTGGCTGCCCGCGTCGGCGTCCAACTACACCGCCTCGTCCAGGCCTTCGGCGTACGCGATCGACTGCGTCATCCTCCATGTCACGCAGGAGACCTGGTCGAACACGATCGGCATCTTCCAGAATCCGGCGAAGGAGGTGTCCGCGCACTATGTGACGCGCTCGGCCGACGGATACATCGCCCAGATGGTCCGGGAGCACGACATCGCCTGGCACGCCGGGAACTGGGACTACAACACGCGCAGCATCGGCATCGAGCACGAGGGCTGGGTGGATCAGTCCGCCTACTTCACCAACGCGCTGTACGAGCAGTCGGCGGCGCTCACGGCGTCGATCTGCGACCGGTACGGGATCCCCAAGGACCGCGAGCACATCCTGGGCCACTACCAGGTTCCGGGCACCGATCACACCGATCCGGGTCCGCAGTGGGACTGGGTGCGGTACATCCGCCTGGTCAACTTCGCCTGATCCGCTCGCGTTCACCGCTCACGGCACGCGGCGCGCCGACCCGTCACGACGGCGGTTCCGCACGCCTTGCCGGACCGTGGGGCGGCGGCGACGATGGAGGCGGCGCATTCGATGTGCGGGGAGGCCACGGTGACGGACAGGCGGGACGAGTCCTGGGTGGCCCTGGACGCGGGGGCCGACCCGGCCGAACGAAGCCGCCAACTGCGGTGCGCGCACGAGCAGTTCACCGCCGACGGACGTCTGGTGCGGCCCGTACGGCCGCTCGTGGCGGCGTCGTGGCAGCGCTCGGCGCGGGCCCGGGTCAGCCCGGACGGCGCGGCCCGTGTGGAACTCGGCGAGGAGGACGTTTCCGCCTACCGCGACGGCCATCCACTGGCCCGGGTCATGCCCGTCGTCCGGGAGTTGACGGACGCGTACGCCGGAGACGGTGAGCACGTGGTTGCCGTGTGCGACGCGCAGGGACGGCTCCTGTGGGTGGAGGGCCACCCACGGGCCCGGGCCGCGGCCGCACGGATGAACTTCGTACCGGGCGCCCGCTGGGCCGAGTCGGCCGTGGGCACCAACGCGCCCGGCACCGCGCTGGCCGAGGACCGGCCCGTGCAGGTGTTCTCCGCGGAACACTTCCGCCGGCCCGTACAGACGTGGACCTGCGCCGCGGCCCCCGTCCACGACCCGCGGACGGGACGACTGCTCGGCGCCGTCGACCTCACCGGCGGCGACGGCCTCGCCCACCCGCACAGCCTGGGCTTCGTCCAGGCCGTCGCACGGGCCGCCGAGTCCGAACTGGCGCTGCTCGCACCACCGCCCGTCCACGACACCATCCGCCTCGAAGCCCTCGGCCGGGACGAGGCGCTGCTCGTCGCCGACGGCCGCACGGTGCGCCTCAGCCGCCGCCACAGCGAGATCGCGGTGCTGCTGGCGTGCCACCCCGAAGGGTTGAGCACCGACGGACTGCTCGTGGCTCTGTACGAGGACGAGGCGGTCAGGCCGGTGACACTGCGGGCCGAACTCTCGCGACTGCGCAGGCTGTTGGGCCCGGAGCTCCTCGCGTCCCGCCCCTACCGGCTGTCCGCGCCCGTGGACGCGGACTTCCAAACGGTCGCCCGGCGGCTCGGCTCCGGCGCGGTCGCCGCCGCGATGAACGTCTACGGCGGCCCCCTCCTTCCCGGCTCGCAGGCCCCGGCCGTGGTCCGCCTGCGTGCTCGCCTCGCCGGCCAGCTGCGGGCCGCGCTCATCGCCCGGGCCGACCCTGGACTCCTGTCCGACTGGGCGTACAGCCCATGGGGAGAGGACGACCTGCCGGTGTGGCAGGCCCTGACGGCGGCGCTTCCCCGGCACCAACAGGCCGCTGTGCGGGCCCGGTTGACGGCCCTGTCCGCGGAGCAGAGCCTCGCAACGGGGCAGAGTCGCGCAACGGGACTGCAACCTCCCCGCGCCTAGGGTGCGCTCCGTGCGTCGCCCAAGGGCGGGCGGCGCGGTACAGGGAGGCCACGGAGATGACCCGTTACGCAGCGCCCGGCTCCGAGGGTGCGCTCGTCTCGTTCCAGTCCCGCTACGACCACTGGATCGGCGGCGCGTATGTGCCGCCGCGGCGCGGCCAGTACTTCGAGAACCCGAGCCCCGTCAACGGGCGTGCCTTCACCGAGATCGCGCGCGGCACCGCCGAGGACATCGAGCTCGCCCTGGACGCGGCCCACGAGGCCGCGCCCGCGTGGGGGCGCACCTCGGCGGAGTCCCGCGCGAACATCCTGCTGAAGATCGCGGACCGGATGGAGGCACACCTGGAGGAGCTGGCCGTCGCGGAGAGCTGGGAGAACGGCAAACCCGTCCGCGAGACGCTGGCCGCCGACATCCCGCTGGCCATCGACCACTTCCGGTACTTCGCGGGGGCGCTGCGCGCACAGGAGGGCTCCCTGAGCGAGCTCGACGACGACACCATCGCGTACCACTTCCACGAGCCGCTCGGTGTGGTCGGCCAGATCATCCCGTGGAACTTCCCCATCCTGATGGCGGTGTGGAAGCTGGCACCGGCGCTTGCGGCCGGCAACGCGGTGGTCCTGAAACCCGCCGAGCAGACCCCCGCCTCGATCCACGTGTGGCTGAGCATCGTCGGGGACCTGTTGCCCCCGGGCGTGCTGAACGTCGTCAACGGCTTCGGCGTGGAGGCGGGCAAGCCGCTGGCGTCGAGCCCGCGCGTCGCGAAGATCGCGTTCACGGGCGAGACGACGACGGGGCGGCTGATCATGCAGTACGCCTCGGAGAACATCAAGCCGGTCACCCTCGAACTGGGCGGCAAGTCCCCCAACATCTTCTTCGACGACGTGTGGGCGCAGGACGACGACTTCCGCGACAAGGCGCTCGAAGGGTTCACCATGTTCGCCCTCAACCAGGGCGAGGTCTGTACGTGCCCCTCGCGCGCCCTGATCCAGCGCGGGCACTACGGCGCGTTCCTGGAGGCGGCGATCGCCCGCACGGAGCAGATCGTTCCCGGGCACCCCCTGGACACCGACACCATGATCGGAGCCCAGGCCTCCAACGACCAGCTCCAGAAGATCCTCTCCTACCTGGACATAGGCCAGCAGGAGGGCGCGAAAATCCTGACGGGTGGCCAGCAGATCCACCACGAGGGCGAGTTGGCCGGTGGTTACTACGTCCAGCCGACCATCTTCGAGGGCGACAACCGCATGCGGATCTTCCAGGAGGAGATCTTCGGCCCCGTGGTGGCGGTGACGTCGTTCACCGACCTCGACGACGCGATCGCCACGGCCAACGACACGCTGTACGGCCTCGGCGCGGGCGTCTGGACCCGCGACATGAACACCGCCTACCGCGCGGGCCGCGCCATCCAGGCAGGCCGCGTCTGGACCAACTGCTACCACGCCTACCCGGCGGCGGCCGCCTTCGGCGGCTACAAGCAGTCGGGGATCGGACGCGAGAACCACAAGATGATGCTGGATCACTACCAGCAGACGAAGAATCTCCTGGTGTCCTACTCCCCGAAGAAGCTCGGCTTCTTCTAGGGGCGCGAAAAAATGCGCCTGACCTGGCCTTTCGCTGGTCAGGCGCCTTTCCGCTCGGCTCGCTCAGAGCGAGGTCCGGACTGTGCTGCAACTCCCAGTTCCTCCCACAGATATCCCACCTCTGACCAGCGCTTCCGGACCAGTCACGGACCAAGAGCCGGGCTCAGTCAGCGGGTGCCGGGCCCTGACGGACACGGTTCCACTCCTCCATCGACTGCTCGACGAGGCGATTGGCCTGCCAAAGTCGGAAGCGGCCCAGTTTGTGATGGTGTGTCAGCTCGCGGTGGGGTCGCTGATGGGGCGGGCACGGCCGCCCAAGATCCCTGGAGTTCTCTACGTTCCTTGGTCCACCGGGAAGACCGTGCCTGTCGACGCGTCGTCGCTGATCCCAGCTGCCCTTGACCAACCGTGTGAGCATCCCGGTATCGCTCCGGACGAGATGCCCGGGCTGCTTGAGCGCCTCGCCCAGGTGCCAGATCCACGCGGACCGCGCGGGGTCCGTCACCCGTCGGTCGTCGTCCTGGCCCTGGCCGCGTGTACGTTACTGGCTGGCGGGACGTCGCTGCCGGCGGTCGGTGAGTGGATCGCCCACGCCCCGCCCCACGTGCTGGAACACGTCGGCGTGCAGCTCGACCCGCTGTTCCCCAACCGGTCCCTGTCCGCGGAGACGACGGTTCGCCGACTGCTGGCCAGGATCGACGGCGACCCACTGGACCGGGCTCTGGGACGGCGCCGACTCTGCCGAGGCCCCTGGGGTATTTGGGGCCAGCATCGGTGACCTATTTGGCGTTGGTGACGACGGCGATCTGATGGACAAAGGTGTCTTCCACGGCGGAACGGAGGAGGAAGTCGGCGACGTTTGCGCGAGAGGTCGAGGGAAAGACCGGCAATTTCGTGACCTCATCAAGCGTGATCTCGGTGTAGCGGCTGACAGCCCCGTCGTTCAATGGTCCGGGGTATGCGACGGTCCACTTCAGATCGCTGGCCCTCAAGAGCGCTTCCGACGCGGCTTTGTCTGCGTACTTTTTCCGAAGCATGGTGCGGGATATTAGGCGTACGAGGAATGAGGTTTTGGCGAGAGAGTCGCCGACCCCGAACGCGGACACGATGATGAACCGGTCAACGCCTGATGTTTTCGCGGAGGTGATGACTGCACGGACGGTGTCAGTGATCAGAGACGGGACTTCGGGGGCGTTTCCGAGCGTGCTGATGACAGCATCATGGCCCCGAGCTGCCGTCGCGATCACGGCTGCGTCGGTGACGTCGCCACTGACGATTTGAGCGCGTGGGTCAACGGTGGCGTCGGGCCTCCGAACGAGAGCGGTGACCTGGTGTCCCTGGTCGAGTGCCTTTTTGACGAAGAGGACACCGGTGCGACCGGTTGCTCCAAGGACAAGAAACCTCATGACATTTCGCTTTCCACTGAAGTCGAATCGAACCTCGTCAGCTCACTGCCGGTGGCGGGGCATGACGTGCGTCGAGGGTTACGGTCAGCGAATTTAGTCAGCAAACCTGACTATGTCAAGGTGTGGTCGAAGCCTGCGGGTGCCGGCTGGGCCCGGGCGGCCCGGGGCGAGCAGGGGTGGATGGCAGGTGGCTCGGCGTGTTCGGGTCAGCGTGCGTAGGGGTCGGTGATCTCGCGGAGCTGTTCCAGGATCTGCTGCAGCAGCGTGAAGTTGCGGGTGCCCAGATAGGCCTTCCACTCCGTGAGGATCTCGTCGGATGTCGCCCCGGCCACCTCGACCGCCTGTCGGCCGCGCTCCTCGATCACGATCCGCCGGGCGCGGCCGTCGGTGGGGTCCGGGACCCGGCGGACGTAGCCCAGGCGCTCCAGTTGGTCGACCATCACGCTGGCGCTCTGTTTGGTCATTTGTGCCTGGTCAGCGAGATCTTGGAGGCGAGAACCGTCCGGGGCGACGCGCTGGAACACCCGACACTGGGCGAGGGTCCAGTCGTCGAACCCGGCGCCCTGGAGAGCCCGGAAGATCCGGTCCTCGGTGTACCGGTACGGGATGAACAACGCCACCCCTAGATCGACCCGCTGCTCGTCGTCCATGCCGCCCTCGGTTCCATCGCCCGCCTGATCCTGCGAGCTCCACACCCTATGTCACCACCGCCGCGCTCGGGTCGCCGCCGGCCCGGTCGCGGCGGTGCGAGCGCGGCACGGCGCACTTTGAGTCCCGTACGCACCGTCCACCCCTCGGCGGCTTCGCAGTTGTCGCGGTTGCCATCGGAGCCGCCACATGCGTACGGTAGTCAAGATTCCTGACGACCTTAGCGTCAGGGTCAGCGAGAGACGGGCGGCGTGACGCAAGGACCTCTCACGTCCAGAGAAGACAGAAGAAGACAGGTAGCGCGATGACAGCGACAGCAGTCCTGGCCGGCAAGCGGGACCTGGCCGCCGGAGGCAGCAGCGAAACCGGTGCCGCGATCGTGCGGCGGCCAGCCTCCCAGGGAGCCACCCCCTCGCTCAAATATCGATCCGACATGGTTGGCGCCGATGAGCTCGTCGGCGAACTCCGCGACAACGGGTCTACCGCTTCGGCTTTCCAGGACAATATTCAGTGGCGTCGAGAAAACACTCTCGCTGGCGGAGTCGATTGCGGCTGCCCAGTGGTACCCCTTGCCTGCGTCGATGCCAGATGTGCTCGTGCCTGGTGCTCAATCCCATTGCCCCGTTCCTCCCATGATCAGCATTCCGCAACTCGAAGAGCACTCCGCCGAAAGGTCCCCAACCAGCGATGACCGCATTTCCCGATCACTGGTCGGAGTGCCCGAAGGACCGGGCGCCCATTCCTTCAGAGCCATCACCGGGCGAAAACCCCATCACCCATACCCGGTCCTTCGGGACCGCCTCATATTCTGAGGGGAAAACCATGCCCATTGTCATCACCGGAGCATCAGGTCACCTCGGCCGACTCGTCGTGGATCAGCTCCTTACCGCCGGAACGCCGCCGGCTCAGATCGTGGCCACTGGCCGGGATATCGACAAGCTCGCCGATCTCGCACGCAGCGGCGTCACGGTGCGGCGCGCGGACTTCGCCGATCCGAGCACCCTTGACGAGGCTTTCACGGGCGCCGACACCATGCTTCTGGTCTCGACGACGACGATCGGAGAGCGGTTCGACAACGCCCGCAATGCCATTGACGCGGCGGCCCGAGCCGGTGTTTCCCGGATCGCGTACACCAGCATCGTCAACGCCTCGACCGCACAGATGACGCTCGCCGACGAGCATCGCCGCACCGAGGACTACGTGCGTGAGAACAGTTCGGCTTTCGTCATCCTGCGCAACGGCTGGTACTTGGAGAACTACACCGACCAGCTTCCGATGGTCACCCAACACCACGCATTGATGGGCAGCGCCCGGGACGGACGCGTCAGCGCGGCCGGCCGGCGCGACTACGCGGCCGCCGCCGTCGCGGTGCTCAGCCAGGACGGGCACCTCGGAGCGACCTACGAGCTGGGCGGAACACCGTTCACCTTGACCGAACTCGCCACCACGATCAGCGACGTCCTCGGCACCGACATCGCCTACCAGGACATGTCGGTCGCCGACTACACCGCCATCCTGACCGGTGCCGGGCTGCTCCCGGAGATGGCTGCCGCCGTCGCCGACGCCGATGCCGGCCTGGCCCGCGGAGAGTTGTTCACCGCCAGCGACGACCTGGTCAAGCTCATCGGCCGACCGGTGACCACGGCGCGCGAAGCCGTCCAGAAGGCCGCGACCATCGAGGAGTCACCGTGAGTACCTCCGGATCCAACGTCGACACCCACGAGATGGTTCTGATCCACCGCGTCATCCGGCGCGAGTTCGATCAGCTCCCCCGGCTGTTCCGCTCCGCGGCCAATGACCGTTCGCGGTCCAAAGTCATCGGCGCGCACGCCCGGGAGATGTTGGACTTCCTCCACACCCACCACACCGGCGAGGACGAACTGCTCTTTCCCCTGCTGCGCGAGCGAGCCGTGCTCGAACCGGAGCTGATGGACCGGATGGAGGCCCAACATGCACAGGTCGACGGCGCCGTCGCGGCCATCGACGTGGAGCTGCCGGCGTGGACAGCGAGCGCGGACCCGGCCGTCGGCGAGCGGATGGCGGACCTCATCGATGCCATGCTGCCGACGCTGATCGACCACCTGGCTGAGGAGGAGCGGAAAATCCTCCCGATTGTCTCGGTCACGCTGACCCAGAGCGAATGGGACGCACTCGGCAGGCACGGCATGAGCGCGATTCCGCTCACGCGGCGGCTGGTTTTCCTCGGCCACATCACCGAGGAAGCCGATGACGCGGAACAGCAGAGGTTTATGCAGGTCGTGCCGGCCCCAGCACGCCTGGCTTACAAGCTGATCGACCGCCGCCAGTTCGCCCGCGAAGTCGCCGCGATCCGCAGCTGACCCCTCCCGCGACCACAACCCAACTCACCTGGCCTGTGATACCGACCGCCATGCCCACTTGGCGCAATCTCGCCATGGATCCCCTACGACTCGCCGGCCCCACCAACATCACCTCCGGCCTGCAGCACAATGCCCGAGACCCCCACCGCCCCCTCGCCTTCCTCGGGATCAGATGCTTTCGCCGCCGGAGTGTCCGGCGGACCCTTCATTCGTAACTTCGACGGCAAGCGCAGCGACGTCATCGGCGGCTACCAGACCGGCGTCACCACCGATGACATCTCCTACTCGTCCCAGTTCGACGCCGACGTCATCACCGCCGGCGACTTCGCCGGGTCCAACGCCTCCGACCTGATGGTCAAGTGGATCGACGGCGAGGTCACCATCTATAAGGACATCGACCAGAACACGAAGCCGCCCACCTCCCTCGACGAGCACCCGGCCAACTGCGGGCCATGCCGCCATGCCGAGCATCGCGTGGTGCACTGAGCTTCCGGTGGACAAGGCTGTCGGGGACGGGTCCGACCGGGACAACCTTCAGCCTCACGCGGTTCATTCGCCCGCCCGTCCTTGTCACCACAGGCTTCGGATGAGCTGACGAACGGGATGGATCGAAACGGTCTCGCTGTCGCAGACGAGGCATCCGACTTGTCACACATGATCATTCAGCAGTCCTTCTGTCACCAGAAGTGAAGATCGAGAAACTATGGCTCTTCCTGGCAGTTCTCTGGGTCACGGCCGCTAAACGCGCTGGGTTGGGAAGGGCGGTCGAGGCCGCTGACACCATGGTCGTCCGGTCGCACCAGTACAGCCGGCAGGCGAATTCGTGGGTTCCGACGCGGTTGAGTAGAGGCCCTCACTGGCCCAGGCCCGAAATCGTCGGGTCGCAGAAGACAGGTGATGGAAATGCGAAATGAAGCCGCCAAGCGGGTCGAGCTGGTCTTCTCCCTCTTCGACGCCAATGGCAACGGAGTCCTCGACTCCGACGACTTCGACCTGATGACGAGCCGTGTTCTGGAGGCGGCGGCCGCTTCGGACGACGACGCCAAGGCCGCCATCCGGGCCGCGTTCCGCCGCTACTGGACGACGCTGGCCACGGAACTGGACGCCAACGGCGACGGTGTGATCACCGTGGAAGAGTTCCGTCCGTTCGTGCTCGACCCCGAGCGTTTCGGTCCCACGATCGCCGAGTTCGCCGATGCCCTCTCCGCACTCGGTGACCCCGACGGGGACGGCCTGATCGAGCGCCCCCTCTTCGTGTCGCTGATGTTGGCGATCGGCTTCGAGGAAGCGAACATCCACGCTCTCTTCGACGCCTTCGGTCCCGACGCCAAGGACCGCATCACCGTGGATACGTGGTCCGTCGGCATCAAGGAGTACTACGCGCCGGACCTGGCCCAGATCCCGGGCGACCAGCTGGTCGCTGCCCGGGCCGTCTGACACGGTCCGGCTTCAGGGCCGGGGGCAACGCCAGGACGTAATGACCCAGGGAAAGGAGCGCGCATCAGCTCGCCGCGCCACGGGCAGCGGGCAGCGGGCAGCGGGCAGCGGGCAGCGGGCGAACCTAAGGCGGCGCGTCCTCATGGCGGCGGCGCTTCCAGGGCGTTTCGCCGTCATGGGCAGGGCTTGTGCGCGAATACCCACCGGTTTCCCTCCAGCGCGTCGTTGGGCTCGGGGAGGGGGCCGCGTCCGTGCCGGCGGGTGAAGTCGAAGGGCGTGTGGATCGAGGTGGACCAGCCTTTGGCCGCCAGGTCGCCCGCGGAGTCGGGCCGTGGTCCGTTGTCGAAAAGGCGGAGCAGGTCGATGCCGATCTCTTCTCGCGTCGCCGTGTAGGTGGCGCTGTCCCGGTAGGCCTGCAGGTCCTTCTCCATCTTGGCCTCGAAGGCCAGCGCGCTGCCTGCGGTGGTCAGCCTGTCCACCGTGTCGATGAGGTGCGACTCGGTGGGGCCCGGCAGGTAGAAGAGAAGTCCCTCGGCCAGCCAGACGCTCGGTGCGGTCGGGTCGAAGCCGAGGGTGGTCAGCGCGCTGCTCCATTCCCCGCGCAGGTCGGCCGGTACGGGGACACGCTTCACCTTCGGGGCGGCCGACAGGCCTGTGAGCACCCGTTGTTTGAACGCCAGCACGCCCGGCCTGTCGATCTCGAAGATGACGCAGTCGGACGGCAGGGCGAGCCGGAAAGCACGGGTGTCCAACCCCGCCCCCAGCAGGACCACTTGGCGGGCGTTCGTGTCGACCGACCGCAGGAGGAAGTCGTCAAGGACCCTCGTCCGCAGGCCGAAGTAGCGGGCGAATCGCCCCCACAGCGGGTTGTCGTCCCCGTCAGGAACCTGCTCGATACGTACCGGCCAGTCCGCGCAGGCAGGGGCCGCGCGCACGAAGTGTTCCGCGTAGGTGTCCTGGGCCAGGCTGTCGTGGCGGTGGGTCTCGATGGCCCGTGCCGCCGCGACCAGGAGGGCGGTCAGGCCCACACCTCCGTCCACGCCATCCACGTCCGGGTGCTGGGGCGTCGTGTCTGCCATGCTTCCTCCGTTGGCGGAAGTGGGGGTTGCGAGATGTTCACTTGTGGGATCGAGTGCGTCCTCGGTGCCGCGTGTCTCGCTCATTGGTTTGCCCTCTCTGGGAGCAGGACGGGTTTGATCACACGGCCCGCGTCGCAGTCGCGTTCGGCCTCGTTGATGGCGGCCAACGGGTAGGTGCGGATCAGCTGGTCGAAGGGGAAGCGTCCGGCCTGCCACAGTCCGATCAGCCGGGGTATCAGCACCCCGGGTACGGCATCCCCTTCGCAGATGTGGCGCATGCTGCGGCCACGGTCGAGCGAGCCCGGTTCGAGGGCCAGTGGGGTGTGGAGGCGTGCCACCAGGCCGAGGCTGCCGGTGGGACGCAGGGCTTGCAGTGCCGTGTTGATGAGCAGAGGTGAGGCCGTGGTGTCCAGTGCGTACTGGGCGCCGCCGTCGGTCAGGCGCCGGATCCGTTCGGGCAGGTCGGGTGAGCCGGCGGCCAGCGGGGTCGCGCCGAACCTCTCGGCCGAAGCGAGCCTGTCAGGATGCCGGTCGACGGCAACGGTCAGTACTCCGGCGGCGGTTGCCGCCATCACCGCGGTCAGGCCCACCGCTCCCGCGCCGAAGACGACGAAGGTGTCGCCGGGACCCGCGTGGAAGGTGTTCAGTACCGCTCCGGCACCGGTGAGGGCACCGCAGCCGAGGGACCCGAGCAGTTCGAGCGGTAGCGCGGGGTCGACCCGTACGGCGTTGCGAGCCGGGACGAGGGCGTACTCGGCGAACGAGGACTGCCCGAACCACCGGGGTGCCAGTGCTTTACCGGCCGCGTCGGTGAGCCGCGGCGGTTCCTCCTTGCGCCCTCCGAAGAGGTTGAGGGAAGCGAAGGAATCGCAGTGTGCGGGGGCCGCGCCGCGGCAGTTCCGGCAGTGTCCGCAGGAGTCGAAGCTCAGCACGACGTGGTCACCGACGCCGATCGCGGCGTCCGGCCCATCCCCCGTGCGGATGACGACGCCGGCGCCCTCGTGGCCGAGGACGGCCGGCAGAGGGCTCCGGCCGGCGGATCGCCGGACCGCGAGATCGGTCCGGCACATCCCGGTGCCCGCGATCTCGACGAGGATTTCACCGGCGGCGGGCTCTGTCCGCAGAACCACCTCCTCGACGGTGAATGGGTTCTCGTACGAGCGCAGTACGGCCGCCTGGAATCTCATCGTCACGCCTCCTGCGGGCGGTGGACGACGAACGGACGGAGGTTGCCGTACATTCCCCAGGGCCCGCCCGCGACGCCGACCCCGCTGTCCTTGACACCTGCGAAGGGCTGGGCGAGGGAGAGTTCGGCATGGTGGTTGATCCAGGCCGTGCCGCATTCGAGCCGCTCGGCCACTGCCTCGGCCCGGTCGAGGTCGGTACCCCATACGGAGCCGCCCAGTCCGAAGCCGGTGCCGTTGGCCCCGTCGACGGCTTCGTCGAGGCTCCGGTACGGCAGCACCGGCAGAACCGGTCCGAACTGTTCTCCGGTCACCACCGCACTGCCGGGTGGCACGTCGGTGAGGATGGTGGGAGCGAAGAAGTAACCCGGCCTGTCCTGCCGGTGGCCGCCGGCCGCTGCCCGTGCACCGTCCGCCAGAGCTTGCTGTGTGATCTGCTCGATTCGGGTCAGCTGCGGGGCGTTGTTGAGCGGGCCGAGGCGGGTTTCAGGGTTCAGGCCGGGGCCGACGGCGACGGTCTTCGCCCGCTGGGCGAGGGCTTCGACGACGTCGGCGTGCAACCGGGCAGGGACGTAAAGGCGTTTGACCGCCATGCAGACCTGCCCGCAGTTGCGAAACGCCGCCCAGAACAGCCGGTCCGCGATCCGGTCGATGTCGACGTCGTCCAGCAGGATGGCAGCGTCATTGCCGCCCAGCTCCAACGTGACCCGGGCGAGCGAGGCAGCCGCCGCTTCGGCGACGGCCCGCCCCGTGGCCACCGAACCGGTGAAGGTGACATGGCGGATGCCCGGATGGGACGCGAGACGGGCACCGAGGGGTTCGCGGCCGGTGACGACGGTCAGGACGTCCTCGGGCAGCACGGTGGCAAGGACGGAACCGAGCAGCCGGGTGGCCAAAGGCGTGAACGGGGAGGGTTTGAGGACCACGGTGTTGCCCGCCGCGAGCGCGGGCGCGAACTTCGCCGCCGCGAGTTGGAGGGGAAAGTTCCATGGCACGATCGCGGCGACGGGCCCGAGCGGTCGCCAGCGGATCTCACTGCGCACCGGCCGGCCGTCGGCGATGCGCCGGGTTCTGGGGGCGAGGTCCGCGAAGTAGCGCAGGCGGGCCGCCGTACGGGCGACCTCCGCGTACGCCTCGGCCAGGGGCTTGCCCTGTTCCCGGGTGAGCAACCGGGCGAGGTCGTCGCCGGCCCCCTCCACTGCGTCGGCCGCCTCGCGCAACGCGGTGGTGCGTGCGACGGGGTCGGCCCGCCAGCCGTGCCAGGCCCGGTGGGCCCGGTCGATCACGGCGTCCAGCTCGTCCTGCTGCTGATCGGGGGCCTCGTCGAAAGCCTCCCCGGTGGCCGGGTCGATGACGGCGAAGCGTACGGCTCGGGGTCCGGGGAGGCGATCGGCCTCAGAGGTCGCCATGCCGGCGGTCAGCGCGCGGAGGGGACGCCGGCGGCGTGCTCGCGGGCGTGCCGGTCCATCTCCGCCCGGAAAGCGGCCACCAGATGCGGCTGGATCCTGCCGGTATTGCGGTCACCGCCCTTACAGACCGCGCCCCGCACCCCCACGATGTCCGCACCGATGCGGGTCAGCGGACCGAGGTCGGCCTGCGTGACACTGCCCGCGAGGGCCGCGAGACGACCGGACGCGTGGGCCAGCCGGACGAACTCGGCACAGACGTCCGGCGGAACGTGGTCGAACAACCGCGTCCCGTCCTTGACAGCGGTGTCGAGCATGGCCGCGTCGGCGCCGGAGCGGGCGGCGATGTCGGGCACAGCAAGCGGATTGACGCAGCCGATCCGGTGGGCGTCGGCATAGCCCGAGGCGACGACGAGCGCGTCCGGACAGTAGTCCTTGACCGCCCGGACGACCGCGCGCATGACCTCGAAGCCCTGATCGGGCGTCGTGCACCCGTAGAGGCCGACCTTGATATACGTAGCTCCCGATACGACCGCGCCGAGCGCGGCCTGGGCCACGGTGCCGGGCTTGTACGGGACGTCCCCCACGGTCGCGGACACCGGCTTGTCCGCCGGAACCGCGTCGCGGATCTCCCTGATGACCCAGGGGAAGTTCGCGCCGAGAGAGCCCTCATCAGGCTTCTTCACGTCGACGATGTCGAGATGCTCCGCCGCCTTCACGCAATCGAGAGCCTCCTCGACACCGTTCGGGGAGATGAGAAGCAACACCATGACCTCCTTGGCCGCCAGTCCGCCCGGCCGAGGGACAGGGGACGGCGGATCACCTGGCTGATGTGCGATGCGCTCATCATTTCCGTCACTCGCAGGAACTGGGAGGGCGCACAGAGTGCCCATGGGGTGCTCATGCCCATGCGCAATGCGCCGCATATATCCGGCAAACCGGCCCACCGGCGATGATTTGGCCGGTCGCCGATCAGTTCGTGACATCGGCGGCAACCAATCTGCCTGTGACACCGATTGGCCCGTCGGTTCAGCCAGCCGTTTAACCTCGACAGTTACGGGACGTCACACGCGGGATCAGAAGGGGGATGCGGTGTTGGAGCTGGTACCGGATGACGATTCGCTGGGCGGTATGCGTCCGATCCTGGACGGGGATGACGCCGTGCTGGGGTATGAGCCCCAGGAGGGTTTTCGCCGACCTTCTCGCCGATGACGGCCTGGACGCCGTGCGTCACCCGAGCATCGCCGACGTGCAGGGCAACCGTGCGGGATGGCGCGGCAACTGAGCCCGGTGCGTCTGGTCCGCGCCTGCGAGCCCGGGATGACGGTTCCAACGGACGCCACACGTGCGAGCCCGCGATGACGGTCCACCCGCTTGCGATCCGAGAACTCCGACAACACCGTTACCAGTAAGGAGTCTTGCCATGTCGGCCGAGCCCTTCGAGGTCAGCGTCACCGAAGCCGAGATCGCGGATCTGCGTGAACGATTGCGTCGGACACGGTGGCCCGAGCGCGAGCCGGTGGACGACTGGTCGCAGGGTCTGCCGCTTGCGTATGCGCAAGAGCTCTGCCGCAGCTGGGCCGAGGATTACGACTTCGGGTTCGCCGAGCGGCTGAACGTGTTCCCGCAATACCGCGACACGATCGACGGGTTGGGCATCCACTTCCTGCACGTCCGTTCGCCGGAGCCGGACGCGTTCCCGCTCGTGCTCACGCACGGCTGGCCGGGTTCGGTGCTCGAATTCCTGGAGGTTCTGGGCCCGCTGACCGACCCGCGCGCGCACGGCGGTGACCCGGCGGACGCGTTCCACGTGGTCGCACCGTCGTTGCCCGGGTACGGCTGGAGCGACAAGCCATCGACCACCGGGTGGGGCGTCACTCGCACCGCGCGCGCCTGGGACACGTTGATGGTCTCGCTGGGTTACGAACGGTACGGCGCGCAGGGCGGTGACTGGGGTTCGGCGGTGACTGGGGTGCTGGGCGAGGTGGCGCCCGAGCGGGTCGCCGGCGTCCACGTGAACCTGGGCTCCGTGGCGGCGGGCTCGTTCGACGACCCGACACCCGCGGAGCTGGCGAATCTTGAGGCGGAGAAGGAGATGCGGCGCACCGGCCGGGGGTACTCGGCGATCCAGGCGACCCGGCCGCAGACGCTGGGCTACGGCCTCACCGACTCCCCGGCGGGGCAGGCCGCCTGGATCGCCGAGAAGTTCTGGGCGTGGACGGACAACGACGGTCATCCCGAGGACGCGGTGTCGCGGCAGACGATCCTCGACGAGATCTCGGTCTATTGGTTCACCGCGTCGGCCACGTCGTCGGCGCGCCTGTACTGGGAGAGCTTCGCCAACTTCCGTGACAAGGTGACCGCGCCGTCGGGGCTGTCGGTCTACCCGCGTGACATCACCCGCCCGTCGAGGCGGGAGGCCGAGCGGCGGTTCACCGACCTGCGCTGGTTCGAGGAGATGCCGCATGGTGGCCACTTCGCCGCGCTGGAGCAGCCGGAGTCACTGGTCAAGCAAGTGCGCGGATTCTTCCGCCTGTTCCGCTGACTGTCCGTGCCGTGCCTGGGAAGCCCCGCCCGAAGGATGGTCCTGCCCGGCCCTGGGAAGCCCCGCCCGAGGGATGATCCTGCCCGTCCCTGGGAAGCCCCGCCCGAGGGATGGTCCTGCCCGTCCCCCGGGTTACCGGTACACACCTCGCGGGGCAGGGTCGGCCCAGTCCTCGGCCCCGTCGTCGCGGTTCGGGGCGTCGCTGATCTCGGCAGGTTACCGGCTCGCACCGGAGCATCCGTATCCCGCACCGCTCGACGATGTCTATGCCGGGCTGCTGTGGACCGCTGAGCACGCGGCCGAACTCGGCCTGGATGCGGACCGGATCTGGCGGGCCGGTGGCTCTGCCGAGCTCCATGTGTGGTCCGGGGGCTACCACACGTTCGACCTGGTGGTCCCGGACGCGGTGATCAGCCGGGCTGCGTGGCAGGCCCGTCGTTCCTGGCTGGAGCGGGTGTTCGCGGCGGACTGAGGTCCCGCTCGGGCCCCGAGCGGATAGACCCGGCGCGCCCGCGACCGGGCGGCCCCATCCCGGCCCCATCCCGGCCCCGGTCACCCAAGTCGCCTGCCGAGCCGAGCGAAGTCCCCCGGGGGTTCTGGTCCGACCTTCTCGTCCGGCTCACGGTGGCACCCCGCACACTCCCCCTGCGTCAGCTCACCGCGGCCCGTCTGGCGTCGGCCCTCCGGGGAGGCCACCCGCGACCCGGCCTACCGACAGCGCGCCCGGCACCTGGCGGACCGTATGGACATCGAGGACGGCGACGATGCCGTCACGGCAGCGGTGAACAGGCTTGCAGACAAGGCCGTTGAGCGGATCTCGCGTCGCGCCCGCCGGCCCGGCTACGACGTTCCGTCCGGCCGCTGCTCACGGTCCGAGGCCGGCCAGACGTAGGGCAGGTCGTCCGGGACCTCGGGAAACAGGGACCGGTAGAAGTCCGGTTCCTTGCGGACCAGTGCCGACCGGTGGCTCCGGTGGAATTCCGGTGAGCCCAGCCAGGGCGGGAGTTCCCCGTCACGGGCGAGTTCCTCCTGGTCGCGCACGCTCCCCGTGTCGTGCCACCGGCGGTAGTCCTCCATCAGGGTTCCCGCGCAGGTGTCGGCACGTCCCTCTGCCGTCCACGCCGCGCACATCACCAGGCCGTACCGCACCAGGGCTTCCTCGTACCCGGACCACATCCGCACCGCGGGGTGCCGTCGCCATCCGTAGCCCGGCACGGTCAGGCCGCGGAACACCTGGAGGGCTTCGACCCGCTGCTTTCCGAGTCGGCGCTGGTCCAGCACCGCGGCCGAGTCCGTGAAGCCCGGGCAGGGCAGAAATGTTTGCATACGGCCTGATATCACTTCCGGTACGCCCCGGCCCGGATTGACGGCATTCCCCGCCTTCGATTCCCTGGGTTTCCTCGACCTACTGGGCTGCACCATTTTCCGGCGCCCATCGCTTTCCTGGGCTTCCTGGACTTCCTCGGTTGCTTCGATCTCCTCGGTTTCCCGTGTTCCTCGAAGCCGTCGCGTTCGGAGGGCTCCGGTGCACCACGCCCTGGGAGGGTCTTGTCATGCCATGAGCCGACACCTACCCTCCGTGGCACAAGCGGCCGTGGAACCGCTCCCACGGCCCCGGTGCTTCGAGCGAGGGAGCCACGATGTTCTCAGCACGTGTGAGATCCCCCCGGTGGGCGGGTGCGGTGCTTGCCGCCCTGTCGATGCTTCTGCTGGCACAACCGCCTGCCCATGCCGCATCCTGGGGCACGCCGCAGACGGTCAATTCGTGGAACGTCGTCAACGGACGGTGGACCGCCAACCACGAATTGGAGACCTACACGCCCGACTGCGTCTGGTACGAAGGCAGCACCCTGATCATCAAGACGAACAACGCGGGCGGCGGCCAGTACCGTTCCGGCCGTGCCGAGTCCAAAGCCCTGTACGGATACGGCACTTACAGCTTCACCGCGAGCATGCCCGACGGGCGGGGGCTGCTTCCCGCGGTGTGGGGCGCGTATCTCAACCCCTGGCTGCCCGAGATGGACGCCGCGGAGATCGTCGGACAGAACCCGAACGCCGTCTACCAGACGTTCCACGACACCAACAACGCGCAGACGCAGTGGGTGCGGAACAACGCCTCGGCCTGGACGAACAGTTACCACACGTACGCGTACTCCTGGTGGCCCGACCACATCGACTTCTGGGTGGACGGTGGCTTCACCGGCACCAAGTGGTACACCACCCCGCCGGGCACCGGCATGCACTTCATCGTCAACACCGCGGTGGGCGGCGACTGGCCCGGCAACCCCGACGCCTCCACCTGGGCCACCGCCGACGGCGCCCGGTACCTCAAGGTCTCCGCGATCACCTACACGCCCTACTATCCGTGATCCGGCGCCGAACCCCCGGCGGCGGCCGGGCCGGGGGCTCGGTGGTATACCGGGCGCAGCGCGGCTCACCGCACTGCGCGTACGTCGTTCGCGAGCGAATCGCTCAGGTCCTGCAACGCGGTGACGAGGGCTTGGCCGGCCTGGTTGACGGGGGTCAGGCGGTCGATGACGGCGCGGTTGCGGACGGTGTCCTCCGCGTTGATCCGCTCCATGATCTGGGCAAGCGTCGATTTCAGGCGCGCCTGATGCTGCAAGTGGTGCTGCTCGACCGCGTCGAGCAGGAGCCTGCCCTGGCTCTGGGTGACGTTGTCGAAGGCACCGCGTACCTGCTCCACATGTTCGTCGATCATGCCCTTGCGTTCCTGACGGGCCTTGTGGACCTTGGACTCGCGGTCTTTGAGGAGGTCCGTGACCTTGGCGACGGCGATGGCCGCAAGGACGGCTGCGCCCGCCGGAACCGCGATGGTGGCGAGGCTGAGCGTGGTCGTGAGCCACACGGCTCCGGCGGCGATGGGGCTGGCGACGCCGAGGGTGTTCGCGGCGGCCTGCACCACCCCGTAGGCGGTCAGGGGCTGACGGCCGTCCGTCTGCATCGGGAAGTAGCTCGTGTCGAGCGGTTCGGGCGTGACCAGTTGGGGACCGGCGTCCACGCCGAGGTCCGCGCGGAGCAAGTGCCGGGCGCTCTCGTCCAGCGCGCGCAGCTCACGCTGCCACAGCGTCGCCGGGCCACCGGGCGCGGTCATCCACTGGTTGAACGACTGGACCTGGTGCACGTCGACCTCGTTGGCGTGCTCGGCGCTCAGGCTGCCGCTGTCGATCAACGGATCGAGGTGCTGGTGCAGTTCGTCGGCCAGACCGCCGAACGGGCCGCGTGCCGCCCGGATCCTGCGCTGCAGCTCACGCTCGAGTTCGGCACGGATGCGGTCGAGTGAGCGTTCGGCGCCCGCGATGCGCTCACGCAGGCTGTTCTGCTGGGTCTCCAGATCCTCCACCGCCAGCTGGTGGGTGTCGAGCACGTCGGAGACCCGGCGCTGGCGCCTCCGCACCAACCAGCGTGCCTCGTCGGCGACTTGACGGAGATGGGCATGGCCGGCGCCAGACTCCATGAGGTCGCGGAGGTGATCGCGCAGCGTTTCCATTCCGCTGAGCCGCGCCAGGGTGCTGCCGTCCTCGTCATGCGCGGCCTTGAACGCCGCCTCGGCTTCCCAGGCAGCCGAGACCGGCAGGAATCCCTCTCCGATGAAGTGCCTGTCCCGCACGCCGAAGTGCGTCCGCAGATAGTCGTTGTTCGTGGTCAGTACGCTCTTCCAGGCGGCCATTCCCCGCTCGCGCTGGGTCGCCAGGTCGATTCCGGTCAGGACCCACAGCACCTGCTTGTTCCCGTTGCTCTGCACGTGATGGGCGTACAGGTCACGGATGAGCTGGAGTTCGTTCGCGGTCAGCGCCGACGTCGCCTGGCTCACGTAGAGGAAACAGTCGGCCTTCGCCCACGCCTCGCGCATGATGACTTCGTGCTCGGCGATCGGCGACTCCGAGCCGGGCAGATCGAAGAGCTTCACCGGAAGGCGGGCGTCGGCGATGAGCATCTCGATCGCTTCGACGCGGAGGTTGAAGTGCTCGCGGCGGCGGTTGGTGATGTCGCCGTCCGCCGCTCCGTACGCGGCCACCACGGCAGGCAGCACGTCGCTGCCGATCTCTTCGGTCCTGCCCCCGGCGAATCGGGCGCGCAGCACCGCGCGGCCCATGCCGGGGTCGCGGGCCTCGTCCCCCACCGGGATGACCGTGCAGGGGCAGGCCGTGGTGGGCCGCGCCGAGGAGGGCAGGATGCCGAGGAATTCCGCCGACGACATGCCGTCCTCATCGGTGATGGGGACGTATTCGAGGCCGCCTTGCAGGCCGCTGATCAGGAAGCTCTTCCCGGACGACTGCCGTCCGAGCAGGGCCACGTTCAGCATGGAGGACAGCGCGCGGGTCCGCAGGTCCGCCATGCGTGCGGCGTCGTCGGCCAGGCCGGCCATCTCGGGAAGCAGGGCGTTCACTCCCCCTTCGTCACCCAGCCAGCGCTCGCAGCGGGTCAGCAGGTGCTTGAGTTCGTCCCGGGCTTCCTCGACTGGCGTCATGCCGTACTTCTACCGCAGGGCGTGGCCGGGCATCCGAGGATTCGGCACAACTCTCGTGTGGGTTCCCCTGAGTTGAGGAAGCGGCCACCGCATGCGCGCCGCGCGTCGAGACGCATCCCCAGCTGTGCCCATACCTTCTCCGTTTCGTCGGCGCTCCTGCCCATGGCGGCGGCACGGGCACCCGAGGGGGTGGGGGTAGAGCCACTCCCACCCGCGCAGCGGCACGCACCGAGCGACGGCCGCCGGCTCAGCGGCGATGGCAGCGGGCCAGGAACCGGTCGCAGGGCGGGGTTTCCCGGCGGGTGTCCCTGATCCCAACGTGCCGTTCGCGTGCTTCGGCGCGCAACCGTCTGCCTCACCGACGCCCACACCGACGAGGTGCTTCGGCGCACAACCGTCTGCCTCACCGACGCCCACACCGACGAGGTGCTTCGGCGCACAACCGTCTGCCTCACCGACGCCCACACCGGCGAGGTGCTTCGGCGCACAACCGTCTGCCTCACCGACGCCCACACCGGCGACAACCCCACTGGCACTACCCCTGCCGCTGCGAGCGGGAACACACCGGTAGCGTGGGCCCATGAACGAGGTCGGCAGCACAGGTACGCAGCCCTCCGCCGGCGATCGCGGGTTCCCCGTATTCCACGCGGCGCGTTGCGGCGGGCTCGGGGAGCTGGACGGCCGGCTGACCGGCTGCCGCGCGTGCCCCCGGCTGGTCGCCTGGCGCGAGGAGGTCGCCGCGACGAAGCGAGCGGGC
>NZ_JBEZKW010000055.1:0-49482 GCF_040651795.1 Streptomyces sp. NPDC048361 | reverse complement strand
GGACACCGAAGGACGTCGAACTAGCCGCATAACCCCAGCAACCCTGAACCACCCCAAACCCGCCAGGGGTGCCTTGACGAAAGACATAGAGGCACCCCCCAGCGACCGGCCCCACCCAGGATGCCCGCCCTCCCAGGACACGGGGCCCAAAAAGCCGGCTCCCAGGGGCGCGGCCCTCAGGGGCGCGGGGAACTGCGCGACCAGCCACGCACGGCCCGCACCCGAAGACGCCCCCAGGGCCCCAGTGCTTCAGTGCCCCCAAAGCATCCGGAACCCTTCAGAACCCCGAAACACCCCGGGCTCCGGGGCACCCAGGAGAACACCTCAAGGTACGGGGCACCCCGGAACCACCCCAGGCACGGGGGCACCCGGGGCACCCCCGAGCACCCCCGAGCTCACCGCAGGTGCCCCGTGTCGTTGAGCAGCCGTACCGACGCGTTGCCGTCGCCGTAGTACGCGACCTCCGAGATCGACGCCGCCGAGAGTTCCATCCGGAACAGAGACTCCGGGGGTGCCCCCAGCGCCAGCCTGACCAGGGTCTTGATGGGGGTCACATGGGTCACGGCGAGCACCGTGCGCCGGGGGTGCGCGGCGATCAGGCGGTCCCGGGCCGCGGCGACCCGGCGGGCCACCGCGGCGAAGCTCTCGCCGCCGCCCGTCGGGGCGGCCTTCGCGGAGGCCAGCCAGGCGTCGAGGTCGTCCGGGTGACGCTCACGCACCTCGGCGAAGGTGAGCCCCTCCCATGCACCGAAGTCCGTTTCGCGCAGGCCCTCTTCGATGTGGACGTCGAGCCCGAGGCGGCCGGCGACCGCGGCCGCGGTCTCACGGCACCGCCGCAGCGGGGACGAGACGACGACCTCGATGGTGCCGCGCTCGGCGAAGGCCGCGGCGGCGCGCTCGGCCTGGCCGCGCCCGACGGCCGAGAGTTCGGGATCGGTCCCGCCGCTGCCGGAGAACCGCTTGGCGGGCGTGAGCGCCGTCTCGCCGTGCCGCAGCAGGACGAACGTGGCAGGCGCTCCCAGATCGGCGGAGGTACCCCAGCCGACGCTCGGCGCGGCCTCAACCGGCTTGTCCGGTACGGGTGTTGAGGCCGGGGCCGCGCCGCCACGGCCCGGGCCGGGCACGACGACCGGAGCGGACCCGGCCGAAGTCGACGCGGCCCGAGTCGACCCGGCCGACGCGGCCCGAGTCGACCCGGCCGAGGCGGCCCGAGCCGACCCGGCCGAAACAGCCCCGGCCGTCGCAGCCGCCGCACCGGCCAACGCCGCCCGCGCCCGCGCCGCGCCCGCGGCCGCGTCACCGACCACCCGGGCCGCGCGTTCGTCCGGCGAGGCGGACAGGTCGGCCGTGGAGCGTGACGGCGACCAGCGCTCGCCCCGCTTGCCCGCGTCCATCGCCTCGTTGGCGAGCCGGTCCGCGTGCTTGTTGCGCTCGCGCGGGATCCACTCGTACGCCACCTGCGCGGGCGGCAGGATGCGCCCCGCCTCCGCCGCGAGCGGCCGCATGTCGGGGTGCTTGATCTTCCAGCGGCCCGACATCTGCTCGACGACCAGCTTGGAGTCCATGCGGACCCGGACCCGCGCCGCCGGGTCGAGTGCGCGCGCGGCGCGCAGCCCGGCGATGAGCCCCTTGTACTCGGCGACATTGTTCGTGGCGACACCGATGAACTCGGCGGCCTCGGCGAGCGTCTCGCCGGTCGCCGGGTCGAGGACGACCGCGCCGTAGCCGGCGGGACCCGGGTTGCCCCGGGAGCCGCCGTCGGCCTCGACGACGAACTCCCGTACCGCGTCAGGCACTTACAGACCCGATTCCGAGGTGCGCACCAGGATGCGGCGGCAGTTCTCGCAGCGCAGGACCGTGTCGGGGGAGGCGGCCTTGACCTCGTTGACCTCGGTGATGTTGAGCTCCAGGCGGCAGCCCTCGCAGCGGCGCTGGTAGAGGCGGGCCGCGCCGACGCCGCCCTGCTGGGCGCGCAGCTTGTCGTAGAGCTTGAGGAGGTCGGCCGGCACGGACCCGGCGACGATCTCGCGCTCCTTGGTCGCGGAGGCGATCTCGGCGTCGAGCCCGGCGAGCGCGGCGTCGCGGCGCGCGGTGGCGTCGTCGGTCTTGGCCTGCACGGAGGAGACCCGCTCGGTCAGTTCGGCAGCCCGCTCCTGGGCGGCCTCGCGGCGCTCCATGACTTCGAGGACGACGTCTTCGAGGTCGCCCTGGCGCTTGGCGAGCGAGACGATCTCGCGCTGGAGGCTCTCCAGGTCCTTCGGCGAGGAGACCGCGCCGGAGTCGAGGCGCTGCTGGTCACGGACGGCGCGCTGACGCACCTGGTCCACATCCTGCTCGGCCTTGGTCTGCTCGCGGGCGGTGTCGCTCTCCTCGGTCTGCGAGGCGACGAGGAGGTCGCGCAGCTGGGTGAGGTCCTTGGTGAGCGAGTCGATCTCGGCGTGCTCGGGCAGCGAGGTGCGCTTGTGCGCGAGCTGCGACAGGCGGACGTCCAGCGCCTGTACGTCGAGGAGGCGGATCTGGTCGGCGGGCGCGGCGTTCAGTTGGGGGCTCCATCAATAGAAGGGGAGGTGTGGTGGGCCGACCAGGGGTCGGTGACCGTCTTCGAGACGTGGACCCTCAGGTCCCAGCCGTGACGGTCGGAGATCTCGTCGAGCTGGGCGGCGGCCTGCTCGCACCAGGGCCATTCGGTGGCCCAGTGCGCGGCGTCGACCAGGCCGAGCGGAGAGTGCTGGGTGGCTTCGGAGACCGGGTGGTGGCGCAGGTCGGCGGTGAGGAAGGCGTCGGCTCCCGAGGCGCGTACGGCGTCGAAGAGGCTGTCGCCGGAGCCCCCGCTGACCGCGACGGTCGTCACGAGCGCGTCGGGGTCGCCGGCGACGCGGATGCCCTGCGAGGTGGCGGGGAGCCGGGCGGCGGCGCGGGCGGCGAACGCGCCGAGCGTCATCGGGGGCTCCACCGCGCAGACGCGGCCGAGGCCCCGGCGGCCGGCCGGGTCGGTGGCGTCGGGCACGAGGGGGCCGATGACGCGGACGTCGAGGGCGCCGGCCAGGGCATCGCTGACGCCCGGGTCGGCGGTGTCGGCGTTGGTGTGCGCGACATGCAGGGCGATGTCGTGCTTGATCAGGGTGTGCACCACACGGCCCTTGAAGTGGCCGGCGGCGACCGTGGTGGTGCCGCGCAGATAGAGCGGGTGGTGGGCGACGACGAGGTCGGCGCCGAGCGTGACGGCCTCGTCCACGATGTCCTGGACGGGGTCGACGGCGAACAGGACCCGGCGCACCTCGGCGTCGGGGTCGCCGCAGACGGTGCCGACGGCGTCCCACCCCTCGGCCCGCTCGGGCGGCCAGAGGGCGTCGAGCGCGGCGATGACTTCAGACAGACGGGGCACGCAGACAGGTTACCTGCGCCGCGCGCCCCGCCGGTCGGCCGCCGGTGGCTCACGTCGCCCCGCCCCGGGCCGGGGGCCGAGGGCGCCCGGCCCGGCAGGCCGAGGTACGCCTCGCCTCACACAAATCGTTCCTGCACATCGGTCCTGCCCCTGGTGGGCGAATCCGGCGACCGCCACCCATTGGTGTGAAGCGCGTGGTCTCGTGTTGTCCGGCCGGAGCGGCGAAAACTAGCTTCGGTGGCCGGAGGTGACCCATCTGATGACGGCTTTGGCCATCGAGACCGCTGCCGAGGGCGGCGCGGTCAGGAGTGCGGGATTCGCCATCACGGCGGACGGTTCGTACGCCGCGAGGCTGGTGTGTGACGAGGGCGGCGGCGCGGCCTGGTTCCCCGAGCGCTGGACGCTCGACGGCCCCGAGCCGTACGCGGTGCCGCTCCCCGGCAACCAGCCGGAGGAGCCCGACGCCGGGGTGCTGCCCATGGCGGACGGCCGGGTGCTCATCCACCGCAGGATCGCCGACCGGCACTCCTTCGCCCTGCTCTACCCCACCGGGCCCGCCACCGGCGAGCTGCCGCTGGGCGCGGTCGACGCCGGTACGGACGACCTCACCCTGCTCCCGCCGTCCCCGGACGGCAGCTGCGCGTACGCCATCGCTGCGGGCCCGGACGGCACGGCGCTGTGGCTGGTGGCGGGCGGCGCGTTCGGCCCCGAGCTGGTCGCCCGGCTCCGGGGGCGCTGCTCGGGCGGGGTGTGGCTCGACCGCACCGGCCGGATGCTCGCCCTCGACCGGGAGCTGGACGGCCGCACCAAGGCGGTCGTCGTCGACCTGGAGCGCGGCGGCGAGGTCACCGAGCTGCTCCAGATCACCGAGGACAGCGACGACCGGTTGCTGCTCGCCGACGCCGACAGCGGGCTCATCCTGATCCGCTCGGACGCCCCGGGTCACGACCGGCTCGGCTGGGGGGTGCTCGGCTCCGCGCTCCCGGTGCGCTTCCCCGAGTGCCTGCGCCTGGCCGACGCGGCGATCACGCCGTTCGCCGTACAGCCGGGCCAGGTTCTGATGCCGGAGTCCTGCGCGGTGGCCCTGCGCATCGACGCGGCGGCCGGCACGTGGGTCGGCGTGTGGCGCCCCGCGGGGCGCCACCTGCATCAACTGCCCGCGCCGCAAGGCTGGTTGGCGGGCAGCGGCCTGTGGACACCGGAAGGGGTGCTCCGGCTTCCGTATGCCACCGAGGCGAGCCCGTGCGCGGTGCACGAGCTGCCCGCGCCGCCCGACCCGGTGCCGGCGCCGCCGCCGGCCCCCGCGAAGCCGGCGGCGGCCAGACCGGTCCCGCTGGGTCAGGCACCTCTGACCGGCCGTCGGCCCGTGCCGGGTGATCGTTAGAATCGGCGGCCAGTACGAGAACGACTACGGGGTGACGACAGCTCATGTCCAACCAGACCGACATCCGTCCGCAGGAGACGGGGAACGACCATGCGGGGCGGCATCGGGGCGGGGCCGCTTCCACGGAGGATTCCGTGACGCCGCCCCACGGACGCCACCGCCGCGACGAAACCCCGCCCACCCCCGCCTGACCCCGGGGGTCCGCCCCAGACCCAGCCCCCCCCTGGGCACCCCGCCAAGGACAACCCACCCAGGGCCGCGGGGAACTGCGCGAGACGCGGGCACGTCCGCAGGTGACCGACGTCTTCAGGGGCGCGGGGAACTGCGCGACCAGCCACGCACGGCCCGCAGGCGAAAGCGGGTTCACGGGCAGGGGCACCGGCGCCCGCAGGCGCAAGCGGATTCAGGGGCCGGGTTCGAAAGCGGGCCCGGCCCCGGCGCGAGGCTCAGGCGCGCCGCAGCCCCAGCACCTCCGCCGCCGCGAACGTCTCCCCCTCGGGGCGGCCCGCGTAGTAGGGAGAGATCAGCTCGTCGAGCTCCTCGTAGGAGAAGACCTCCTTCGACGTGTCGAACTGCGCAGCCACCCGCGGCCGTTCGACGATCGCGACCATCCCCCCGTGGACCACGAGCAGCTGCCCGTTGACCCTCCCCGCCGCAGGCGAGGCCAGGTAGCCGACCAGCGGCGAGACGTGCTCCGGCGCCAGCGGGTCGAGCCGGCCCTCGGCCGGCTCCGCGAACCCCGCGAACACGTCCTCGGTCATCCGCGTGCGGGCCCGCGGGCAGATCGCGTTGGCCGTCACCCCGTACTTGGCGAGCGCGAGCGCCGTCGACGTGGTGAGGCCGACGATGCCTCCCTTCGCCGCCGCGTAGTTGGGCTGGCCCGCGGACCCGGCGAGGAAGGCCTCCGAGGAGGTGTTCACGATGCGGCCGTAGACCGGGCCGCCCGCCGCCTTGGAGCGCCCGCGCCAGTGCGCCGCCGCGAAGTGGGTCGTGTTGAAGTGCCCCTTGAGGTGCACATGGATCACCGAGTCCCACTCGGCCTCGCTCATCGAGAAGATCATCCGGTCCCGCAGGATGCCCGCGTTGTTGACCAGGATGTCGAGCTTGCCGTACGTGTCGATTGCCAACTGGACCAGTTCGCCTGCCTGTTGGTGGTCGGCCACGTCGCCGGTGTGCGCGGTGGCCCGGCCGCCCGCCGCCCTGATCTCCGCCGCGACCTCCTCGGCGGGGCCCTTCGAGGCCTGGCCGGAGCCGTCGCGGCCCGGCTGTCCGAAGTCGTTGACGACGACGGCCGCGCCGAGCCGGGCCAGTTCCAGCGCCTCGGCCCGGCCGAGCCCGCGCCCGGCGCCGGTGACGATCGCGGACAGACCTTCAAGTGGCAGTGCAGTCATGCCGGTTGAGTCCTCTCGCAGCAGTGGGGAGGGAGGGAACGCACGGCCCGGATCGGACACACGGGCCGGATCAGATCTCGATGCAGGTGCGCAGGGCCTCGCCACTGCGCATCTGATCGATCGCCTCGTTGATCCCGGCGAGCCGCACCCGGTGGGTGATCAGGCTCTCCAGGTCGATGCGGCCCGCCCGCCACAGCGCGATGGCCCGTTCGTAGGAGCGCAGCACATCGCCGCCGCCGTACATCGACGGCAGGATGCGCTTCTCGTCGAAGAACAGCTCGAACATGTTGACCTGGAAGAAGTCGTCCATGGCGCCGGCGCCGACCACGCACAGGGTGCCGCCGCGCCGGGTGTTCTCGTACGCGGTGCGGGCGGTCGCCGAGCGGCCGACCACCTCGAAGACGTAGTCGAACCCCTCACCCGCGGTGATCCGCTGCTTGGCGTCGGTGAACTCATCGGGCGACACCGCCTCCGTGGCGCCGAACCTGAGCGCCGCCTCGCGCCGGGACGCGACCGGGTCGACGGCGACGATCTGGGCCGCCCCCTGCACCCGCGCGCCCTGGATGGTGGAGATGCCGACGCCACCGCACCCGATGACGGCGACCGACGAACCCGCCTCCACCTTCGCGGTGTTGATGGCCGCGCCCAGGCCCGTGGTCACCCCGCAGCCGATGAGCGCGGCGATCTCGTACGGCACGTCGTCCGGGATCGGGACGGCGCAGCCGGCCGCGACCACGACCTCCTCGGCGAAGGTGCCGGTCCCCGCGAAGCCGAACACATCGCCGCCGGAGCGGCGGAAGTTGGGGGTGCCGGCGTTCATGAATCCGGCCAGGCAGAGCTGGGTCTGGCCGCGTTTGCAGGACGGGCAGGCCCCGCACGCGGGCAGCCAGCACATCAGGACCCGGTCGCCCTGCTTGAGGCCCGTCACGCCGTCGCCCACGTCGACGACCTCGCCCGCCCCCTCGTGCCCCGGCACGAACGGCGCGGGCTGCGGCAGGACGCCGCTCATCGCCGAGAGGTCGGAGTGGCACAGGCCGGTGGCGCGGACGCGGAGTTTGACCTTCCCCGGGCCGAAGCCGGTCGCCTCCATGTCGTCGACCACGTCGAGCTTGTCCTGGCCTATCTCGTGCAGTACGGCTGCGCGCATGGTGCGGCTCCCCTCGATCCCTTCACATACCGGGACAGGTGTTGGAACAAGTACCGGGACATAACGCTCAGTTGTGCTCTACGACCGTGTCCGAGAGGACCGGCGCGTCGTCCCGCTCGACGGCCGTCACCGACACCTGGACCCGGCCGGGCTCCGACCACATCCGGATGCGCAGGGTCTCGCCCGGGAAGACCACGCCGGTGAAGCGGGTGGCGTACGAGCGGACGCGGGTCACATCGCCGTCGAGCAGCGCGTCCACGACGGCCTTCAGCGTCATCCCGTACGTGCACAGGCCGTGCAGGATGGGCCGCTCGAAGCCGGCCAGTTTGGCGAAGTCGGGGTCGGCGTGGAGCGGGTTCCAGTCGCCGGACAGGCGGTAGAGCAGGGCCTGTTCCTCGCGGACGGGGCGCTCGACGACCTGGTCCGGGGCCCGGTCGGGCTGCTCGACGCGGGCCGAGGGCCCCCGGTCCCCGCCGAAGCCGCCCTCGCCGCGTACGAAGATCTGAGCGTCGCTGGTCCACAGCGGCCCGTCCGCGTCGGCGGCCTCGGTGCGCAGGACGAGGATGGCGGCCTTGCCCTTGTCGTGGACGGCGGCGACCCTGGAGGTCGAGGTGGCCTCGCCGCGTACCGGGATCGGCCGGTGCACGGTGATGGCCTGGCCGCCGTGGAGCACCGCCGCCAGGTCCACCTCGATGCCGGGGGCGGAGAGCCCGCCGACCACACCCATGCCCGCGCCCGCGACGGTCGCGAAGGAGGGCAGCACGTGCAGCCGGGACTCCAGGGTGTAGCGCAGCTCGTCGGGGTCGGTCGCCGGCACTCCGGCGCCGAGCCCCAGGTGGTAGAGCTGAATGTCCTTGTGGTCCCAGGTGATGGTGGTGGACCGGGGCTCGGCGGCGATCGCCTTCGCGGCATCAATGGGCATCGGGATGCTGCTCCTTGAGCGGTGTGCGGGCACGGGGAAAAGACCTCGGTGCGGCCGTCCGCACCGTCGGCCCCACCGAGGTCGTACTGGACCGGACGAAGCACCCGCTCCGGACCGGATCCGCTCGCCTGCCGGACCCGTTCTAGAACGCGTTCTAGGCCGATGGCCCCCAGGTATAGCGCACACCCCGGCGGTTGTGAAGGCTCCTGACGCTACGTCAGTTATGGCGCCGGGGCCGTCCGGTGCACCTTTCGGCGGGGGTGCCCCATGACATTTGTCCTGCCCGGCTCCGTACATGCGCATCTGGGGCGGGGCCCTGCCGCTCCGTAGCGTTCAGGGCATGACGCAGACGACGACACAGAGCGCCACCGCGGTCCGCTTCAGCGGGGTGGTGAAGTCCTACGGGGCGGTCCGGGCGGTGAACGGGGCCGAGCTGTCCATCGGGCGCGGCGAGACCGTGGCGCTGCTCGGCCGCAACGGGGCCGGCAAGTCCACCACCATCAGCCTCCTGCTCGGCCTGAACGAACCCGACGCCGGCGAGGTCCGGGTCTTCGACCGGACCCCGGAGCGCGCGGTGCGGGACGGTCTCGTCGGGGCGATGCTCCAGGAGGGCAGCCCCATCCCGCGGGTCACCGTGCGGGAGCTGGTGTTCTTCATCGGCAGCATGTACCCGAAGCCGATGCCGGTCGCCGAGGCCCTCGCGCTCGCCGGGCTCACCGAGTTCGCCGACCGCCGGGTCGACAAGCTCTCCGGCGGCCAGACCCAGCGGGTCCGGTTCGCGATGGCGCTCGCCGGCAACCCCGAACTGCTGCTGCTCGACGAGCCGACGGCCGCCCTCGACGTCGAGGCGCGCCGCGCGTTCTGGGAGTCGATGCGCACCTACGCCGACCGCGGCAACACGGTCATGTTCTCCACCCACTACCTCGAAGAGGCCGACGACAACGCGGACCGCATCGTCGTCATCGACCAGGGCCGGATCGTCGCGGACGGTCCCGGCGAGCAGATCAAGCGGGCGGCCGGCGGCAGCCTGGTCTCCTTCGACCTCGCGGGCACGTCGAGCGCCGGCCTGTCGCTGCTGCCGGGCGTCGTCACCGTCGAGATCCGCGGCGACCGGGCCCGGCTGCGCACCGACGACTCGGACGCCACCGTCGTCGCGCTCGCCGCCATGGGCGCCGTACGCCGTCTCGAAGTGGCCCCGGCCAGCCTCGAAGACGCCTTCCTCTCCCTCACCGCACGCGAAAGCGAGACCGTCTGATGTTCGAGTACATCAAGCTGGAGATGCGGCGCACGCTCCGTGACGCCTCCTTCGTGACCTTCGGCATCGGGATGCCCGTGCTGATGTATCTGCTCTTCACCAACATCGGCGGCGCGGGCAACGGCGACGACTGGAAGATCCAGTCGATGGTCGGCATGGCGGCCTACGGCGCGCTCGGCGCGGCCCTGGGCGTCGGGACCGGGGTCGCGTCCGACAAGTCGATCGGCTGGCTGCGGCAGATGCGGATCGCCCCGCTCACGCCGACGAAGGTGGTGACCGGCCGGGCGATCAGCGGCTCGGTGACCGTCCTGCCCGGCATCCTCGCCGTGTTCCTCTCCGGTGCGCTGATCAACGGGGTGCGTCTGGACGCCTGGCAGTGGGGCGCGCTCACGCTGCTGCTCTGGATCGGGGCGCTGCCCTTCACGATGCTGGGCCTCGGCAACGGCTACCGGCTCTCCGCGCAGGCCACCGGCGTCGTCAACGTGGCCTGTCTGATGGGCCTCGCCATCCTCGGCGGCCTGTGGTTCCCGGTCACCGCCTTCCCCGGCTGGCTGCGTACGATCGCCGAGTACACTCCGACCCACCGCTTCGCCGATCTCGGCTGGGCCACCTCGCAGGGCCACGCCCCGGGTGCGGCCACCATCGCGCTGATGGCGCTCTGGCTGGTGGCCTTCGGCGCGTACGCCGTGGTCTCCTACCGGCGGTCCGCACGGACCGCGTGAGCGCTGGTTCGCGTGAAGCCGGACCGCGCGAACGCCGGACCGCACGCACCGCGTGAGCGCCGGGATTGGGACCGGGGCCGGGACCGGGTGGAACTCATGAGCTGTCAGTACGGGGAGAACACGATGCCATCACTGCTGCCGAAGCTGCCCGCGCGGGGTGCGAAGGCCGACGAGTTTCCCGGTCCGCCCGCCAACGCCCACACCTTCCTGCCCTGGCTCCTGATGGGCACCGGCGCCGTCATCGACGTGGCCAAGGGCCAGGTGGCCCACCCGGTGCTCGGCGCCCTCGGCATCCTCGCCTTCGCCGTCCTGTACGCCCTGGTCGCCTTCCGTGCCTTCGACAAGCAGCGGCGCGAGGAGCAGGCGACCCTGGTCCTGCTCGGCGCCCAGGCCGCCGTCACCTACGCCCTGGGCCTCGGCTACGGCGGGAACTGGCTCCTCTTCTTCCCGCTGCTCTCCCTCACCTGCGGCGCGGTCCTGCGCGACAAGCGGCTCGGCGTCGTCATCATCGTGCTCGCGGGCTCGGTCGGCGTCATCTCCGGCATCAAGACCGGCGACCCGTGGTCCAACATGACCATCGCGTACGGGACGTTCCTGTCCGGCATGGTGATCGCCGCGCTCCTCTCGCTCTCCGAGACCGTCCGCGAACTGCGCGACACCCGGCAGGAGTTGGCGCGTACCGCCGTCGAGAAGGAGCGCCTGCGCTTCTCCCGCGATCTGCACGACCTGCTGGGCCACACCCTTTCGGTGATCGTGGTGAAGTCGGAGGCGGCCCGCCGGCTCGCGCCGCGCGATCTGGACGCGGCGCTCGGCCAGGTCGCCGACATCGAATCGGTCGGCCGTCAGGCGCTCACCGAGATCCGCGAGGCCGTCACCGGCTACCGCGAGGGGAGCCTCGCCACCGAACTCGACCGGGCCCGCTCGGCCCTCGGCGCCGCCGAAGTCGAGCCGCTGGTACACCAGTCGGCGCCTCCGCTGCCCGCGCAGGCCGAGGCGCTGCTCGGCTGGGTGGTGCGCGAGGCCGTCACCAACGTCGTACGCCACAGCGCCGCGACGCGCTGCGAGATCGTGATCGAGGGCACGCCGGAGCGGGTCATCCTGACGGTCACCGACAACGGCAAGGGCGCACCCGCCGCGCCCACCCCCGCCCCGCGGATCGGCGGCAACGGCCTGAAGGGCCTGACCGAACGCCTCGCCGCGGCGGGCGGCTCCCTGACGGCGGGCCCCGCGCCCCGCACCGGGTTCCAGGTCAGCGCCGAACTCCCGGTGGACCCGCAGGACACGGCGCTTGACGCCGAACTGAGCACGGCGCCCGCCCGGCCCTGACGCCCGGCCGGCCCTGACGTCCGCACGGATCGCTCCGGTGACTCAGCGGTGCAGGGTGGGCCGGTAGACCAGCTCCTGGATGCGGCCGTCGAGCGTGCGGCTCTGGAGCAGTTCGAGGTCGAAGTCGTCGGCGCCCCGGAAGATCGGAGCGTCTCCGGTCCGCCCCGTGATCACGGGGAAGAGCGTCACCTGGACCCGGTCGACCAGCCCGGCCGCCATCAGCGCCCGGTTCAGCGACAGGCTGCCGTGGGAACGCAGCGGCACCGGGGACTCCTTCTTCAGCCGGGCGACCGCCTCGACGGCGTCACCGCTCACCACGGTCGCGTCGGGCCAGTCCAGCGGCGCGCGCAGGGTGCTCGACACCACCGTCGCCGGCAGGCTCCGCATCCTGGCGACCCAGGGGTCGCGCACCCCGGACTCCTCGGTGCTCTCGGCCAGCATCCGCGCGAACTGCCGGTAGGTGGTGGCCCCGAAGACCATGCGCTGCTCCTCGCGGTACAGGGCGAGACGGTGATCGAGCAGCTCGGGCCCCTGCTTGCCCCAGTAGCCTCCCCAGCTGTCATCGGTGACGCCACCGAAGCCGTCCAGGCTGGAGAAGACGTCGAAGGTGTAGGTGGCGGTCATGGTGAGCTCCTCGGGTGCGGGGGATCCGTACACAGAGACAGACCGTGTAGTGCGACGGAACTCATCGCGGGCGCGCGGCGCCCTGGCCGTAGCCTGACCCCATGGACGAGATGCCCCAGGATCACCGACCCGCCCCATCCGTACGCGTACTCCTCGCCGAGGACCAGGGCATGATGCGTGGCGCGCTCGCGCTGCTGCTCGGGCTCGAGGAGGACATGGAGGTGGTCGCGCAGGTGTCGGCCGGCGACAAGATCGTGCCCGAGGCGCTGGTCTCGCGGCCCGACGTGGCGCTGCTCGACATCGAACTGCCGGGCAAGAGCGGCCTCGACGCGGCGGCGGAGCTGCGCGACGAGGTGCCGGACTGCCGGGTCCTGATCCTCACCACGTTCGGCCGGCCGGGTTATCTGCGCCGCGCGATGGAGGCGGGCGCGGCCGGGTTCCTCGTGAAGGACGGCCCGGTCGAGGATCTCGCCGAGGCGATCCGGCAGGTGCTGCGCGGCGAGACCGTCATCGACCCGGCGCTCGCGGCGGCCGCCCTCAGCGCCGGTCCGAGCCCGCTCACCGCGCGCGAACGCGACGTCCTGAACGCCTCGGTGGACGGGGCGACCGTCTCCGACATCGCGGGCAAGCTGCACCTGTCGGAGTCGACGGTCCGCAACTACCTGTCGTCCGCGATCGGCAAGACCAACACCCGCAACCGTATGGAGGCGGTACGGTCGGCCCGCCAGCAGGGCTGGCTGTAGCGGACCGGCGGGCCCCGGCGGAGGCGCCGACGGTGTCCAGCCGCCGCGCCCCCGCCGGGGGCCCGCCGCGGCCCATGCCGCGCGTCCACCTCAGCCGCGTACGGCCCGCCGCGCCGCCCGCGCCGGGCGTCCCTCAGCCGCGTACGGCCGCCCGCGCTGTCCGGGCCGCCCGGGGCAGCCACACCAGCGCGAGGACCACGCTGCCGAGCAGGACGAAACCGCCGACGCGGAACGCGAGGGCGTACCCGGCGGTGAGGTTCTCGGCGCTCTGGACCACCCCGGTCCTGGACGCGGCGACCGTGGACAGGACGGCCAGGCCCAGCGCCCCGCCCATCGTCCTGGAGGTGTTGATCAGGCCGGAGACCAGCCCCGCCTCGCCCGGCTCCGCCCCCGAAGTGGCCAGTGCGGCAAGGGGAGTTGTGGCAAGTCCCGCGCCGGTCATCATGAGGATGCCGGGTACCAGGATGGCCAGCCAGTACGGATCGTCCGCCCGCATCGTGGACTGCCAGCCGAACCCGGCCGCCGTCACCAGCATGCCGAGCACCGTCAGGTTCCGCGCGCCGGTCCTCGGCATGATGCGCGGCGCGAGCTTCGAGCCGAGGACAACGCTGAGCGAGCTGGGGATGAGGGCGAGGCCCGCGCCGAGCGGGGTGTAGCCGAGCACGTTCTGGGCGTACAGGGTCATGAAGAACCAGGTGCAGAACATTGCCGAGCCGCACACGAACATCACGGCGTTGGCGGCGGACACCCCCCGCAGCCGGAAGAGCCGCAGCGGCATAAGGGGCGCGGCGGTCCGGGCCTCGACGACGAGGAACGCGAGCAGCAGGGCGAGCCCGCCGACGAGCGGCACCAGCGTCGCTGGGGCGCCCCAGCCCGACTCCTCCGTCTGCACGATGCCGTACGAGAGCGTCGCGAGCCCGGCCGTGACGAGGACGGCGCCAGGCAGGTCGAGCCGGTGGCGGACACCGGCCCGCGACTCGGTGATCCACAGCGCGGCGCCGAGGAGCACGAGTGCGCCGACCGGCACGTTGATGAGCAGCACCCAGCGCCACGACAGGGCGTCGGTGAGTACCCCGCCGACGAGTCCGCCCGCCGCGCCGCCGCCCGCGCCGACCGCCGCCCAGGTGCCGATCGCCCGGGTGCGGGCGGCGCCCTCGGGGACGGCGGCGGTCAGGATGGTGAGGGTGGCCGGCGCGAGGACCGCCGCCCCGAGCCCTTGGGCGGCCCGCGCGGCGAGCAGCTGCCAGCCTTCCTGGGCGAGGCCGCCACCGAGGCTGGCCGCGGTGAACAGGCCGAGGCCCACGAGGAACATCCGCTTGCGCCCGTACAGGTCGCCCGCGCGTCCGCCGAGCAGCATGAACCCGGCGAAGGCGATGGCGTACGCGTTGACCACCCATTGCAGTCCGCCCGCGCTCATGCCGAGGCCGGTGCGCATGGAGGGGAGGGCCACGTTGACGACGGAGACGTCGAGCACGACGAGGAACTGTCCCGCGCAGGCCGCGAGGACGACCGGCCAGGTGCGGGGGGTTCGGGTGGGGGCGGATATGTGGGTGTCAGTGGACGCGTGGGCCATGCGGGTCATGGTCGCACGGGGCGGGTGCCCGTTACACCCGCTTTCCCCGAGACCCCGGTTCCACCGTGACGGACGGATGCCGGGTGCCCTGCTTGGGCGGCGGGCCGCGACACAACTCACCGGCGCAGCACCGTCACCACCGCCGCGCCGCCCAGGCCTATGTTGTGGGCGAGCCCGACCCGCGCGCCCTCGACCTGCCGCGGCCCCGCCGCACCCCGCAGCTGCCACACCAGCTCCGCCGCCTGCGCGAGCCCCGTCGCGCCCAGCGGGTGGCCCTTCGAGATCAGGCCCCCGGAGGGGTTGACCACCCAGCGGCCGCCGTACGTCGTCGCGCCCGACTCGACGAGCTTGCCGGACTCCCCCACCCCGCACAATCCGAGCGCCTCGTAGGTGAGCAGCTCGTTGATCGAGAAGCAGTCGTGGAGCTCGATGACGTCGATGTCCTCGATGCCGAGCCCCGCGCGTTCGAGCGCCTGGCGGCCGGCCGCGCGGGACATCGGTGTCCCTACCGCGTCGATGCAGCTCCCCGACGCGAACGACTCCTCGGTGTCGGTCGCCATCGACTGGCCCGCGATCTCGATCGCCTTGTCCCGCAGGCCATGCCGGTCGGCGAACCGTTCCGAGACGACGACCGCCGCCGCGGCGCCGTCCGAGGTCGGTGAGCACTGGAGCTTGGTCAGCGGCCGGTGGATGGTCTTCGCCGCGAGGATCTCCTCCACCGAATAGGGCTCCTGGAACTGCGCGTTGGGGTTGTTCACCGAGTGGCGGTGGTTCTTGGCGCCCACCGCGGCGAGCTGCGCCGCGGTCGTCCCGTACCGCTCCATGTGTTCGCGCGCCGCGTTGCCGAAGATCTGCGCGGTGGGCGGCGTCATCTCGAAGCCGTGGCGCGCGGCCATGACGCCGTAGTGCCGGGCCACCGGGGAGGTCGCGAAGTCGCCGCCGTCCGAGCCGCCGCCGAGCGCGCCCCGCTTCATCTTCTCGAAGCCGAGCGCGAGGACGCAGTCGCTCGCGCCGCCCTCCACGAATTGCCGCGCCAGCATCAGCGCGCTCGACCCGGTCGCGCAGTTGTTGTTGACGTTGTAGACCGGTATGCCGGTCAACCCCAGTTCGTAGACAGCCCGTTGGCCTGCCGTGGAGGCCTGGAAGCAGTAGCCGACGGGGACCTGTTCCACCTGGTCGTAGGCGATACCGGCGTCGGCGAGCGCCGCGCCTCCCGCCTCCTTCACCATGTCCCAGTACTGCCAGTCCCGGGACTCCGGCTTCTCGAACCTGGTCATGCCGACACCGACGATGTAACTCTTCATCGCGTTCCTCATGGCATTTTTCACGACAACGGGACCCTTCAGGCTGGGGGCAGTCGGTCTCGGGAGGGCAGTCAGTCTCGGGGCAGGCCGAGGATGCGCTCGGCGACGACGTTGAGCTGGACCTGGGTGGTGCCGCCCGCGATGGTCAGGCAGCGCGCCATGAGGAAGCCGTGCATGGCCCGCTCGCCCGGGCCCTCGGCCGACGCGCCCTCGGGGCCGAGGAGTTCGAGGGCGAGTTCGGCGACCTTCTGCTGGTGCGGGGTCTGGATCAGCTTGCGCAGGCTGGCACCGGCGCCGGGCTCCAGGCCCGACACCTGCTGCATGGTGGTGCGGAGCCCGATGCAGGCCAGTGCGTGCGCCTCCGCGGCGAGCGCGCCGATCCGCAGCTGGTACGCCCCGTCGAGCTCCCCGGCGCGGGCGATCAGCGCTTCGAGGCCGGTGTCGAAGGCCACCTGGTCGGCCATGTGGACCCGTTCGTTGCCCAGGGTGTTGCGGGCGACCCGCCAGCCTCCGTTCACCTCGCCGACGACGGCGTCGGCGGGCAGCAGCGCGCCGTCGAAGTAGACCTCGTTGAAGAGGGAGTCCCCGGTGATCTCCTTCAAGGGGCGGATGTCGATGCCTTCGGCGCGCTTCATGTCGACGACGAAGTAGGTGAGCCCCTTGTGCTTGGGGGCGTCCGGGTCGGTGCGGGCGAGCAGGATGCCGTAGTCGGCCCATTGCGCGGCGCTCGTCCACACCTTCTGCCCGGTGACACGCCAGCCGCCGTCCGGGGTGCGCTCGGCCCTGGTGCGCAGCGAGGCGAGGTCGGAGCCGGCGCCGGGTTCGGAGAAGAGCTGGCACCACAGGAGTTCGCCGCGCAGGGTGGGGGCGAGGAAGCGGTCCTGCTGCGGCCCGGTGCCGTGGGCGAGGAGCGAGGGCACCACCCAGGTCGCGATGCCGAGATCGCTCACCTTGACTCCGGCGCGTCTCAACTCCTCCTGGATGACGATCTGTTGGACCGGGCCCGCGCCGAGTCCGTACGGCGCGGGCAGGTGCGGGGCCGCGTACCCGGTGGGAGCCAGGGCGCGCCGGGCCGCGCCGGGGTCGAGGCCCCGTACCCCTTCGGCGGCCGCGCGCGCCGCCGCGCGGTAATTCTCGGCCTCGGGCGGCAGCTCCATGCGCAGCTCCCGGCGGGCGCCGGCGGCGGCGAGGCGGGCGGCCCGCAGCCGGTGGGTGTCCCCGGCGCCCAGGAGCTGGCGCGCGACGAGGGCGCGGCGCAGATACAGATGGGCGTCGTGTTCCCAGGTGAAGCCGATGCCGCCGAGGATTTGGACGCAGTCCTTGGCGCAGGTGAACGCGGCGTCGAGGGCGGTGGCCGCGGCGAGCGAGGCGGCGAGGCCCCGCACCTCGGGGGGCTCGTCCATGGCGCGGGCCGCGTCCCACACCAGGGCGCGGGCCTGTTCGAGGCGTACGAGCATGTCGGCGCAGAGGTGTTTCACGGCCTGGAACTGTCCGATGGGCCGCCCGAACTGTTCGCGCACCTTGGCGTGGGCGACGGCGATCTCCAGGGCCCGGGCGGCGGTGCCGCAGGACTCGGCCGAGAACAGCAGGGCGGCGAGGTCATGGGCGAGGTCCGGGTCCACGTCGAGGATCCGGCCCGGCGGGGCCACGACGCGCTCGGCGCTCACCTCGGCGGTGGGCCGGGTGGGGTCGGCGCCGCGGTGCGCGGTGATCCGCAGGGCGTCGGCGTCCACCGCCAGCCACACCGTCCGGTCGCCGTCCTTCGCGGCGAGCACCACCAACTCGGCCTGGCCGGCGGCGAGTACGGGTGGCGCGACACCGTCGAGGAGCCGGCCGTCCTCGCGGCCGGCGGCGGTGAGGGCGCCCGCGGATGCCCCGCCCGCGCCGGGCGCCACAGCGGTGAGGGTGCCCGCGCCGAGCGCCACGGCGGCGGTCCTGCGCCCCTCGGCGAGGTCCCTGACGAGCACGTCGTGGCCCCCTGCCCTGCGGAGCAGTTCCGCGGCGAGCACCGTGGGCAGATACGGCCCGGGCAGCAGCGCGCGCCCGGCCTCCTCCAGGACGACGACGAGCTCGGGCAGCCCGCCCCCGCCGAACTCCTCGCCGAGATGGATGCCGAGCAGCCCCTGCTCCACGAGCCCGTCCCAGAACGGCGGCCGGACGCCGGCGGGCCCGGGGGAATCGAGGAGTTTGCGCACCTGGTCCACCGGCACGGCCCGCCCGAGATGGCCGCGTACCGCCGCGGCGAGCTCCCGCTGCTCCTGCGTGATCGCGATGCCCATGTACGCCCTCACCCGTCGGCCGGCCCCCGGAACGGCGCAAGAGTAGAACACGTTCCATTCTGACGGAAGGTCAGGTGGAGGTGACCTTGCGAATACGCCGGTCGCTGCCCGAGGCAGGGCGCGCGCCTCCGACACCCCGCGCAGTTCCCCGCGCCCCCAGGTGAGCTTCCCTTGACGTGGTGCCACACCTCGACCCGCCCGCGCAGTTCCCCGCGCCCCTGCCTACGCGGTGCCGGCCTGCGCGGACATCCTCACCCAGCCCACGCCCGCAACCACTCGGTGCCGGGCGGCATGGGCACAGCCAGCCCGTCCGGCGTTTGAGGACGAGCGCCCTTCAGGCGCGAACGGGGCCTGGGGCGGAGCCCCAGCAACCCCGCCCTTCGGATGCGGACCGTGCTGGGACACCCGCGCAGTTCCCCGCGCCCCTGCCTACGCGGTGCCGGCCTGCGCGGACATCCTCACCCAGCCCACGCCCGTAACCACTCGGTGCCGGGCGGCATGGGCACAGCCAGCCCGTCCGGCGTTTGAGGACGAGGGTCGTTCCAGGCCAAAACGGGGTCGGGGGCGGTGCCCCAGGAAGCCGCACCCCGGATCCACGCCCGCCCACGCCCGCCGCCCAGGCGTACGGCACCATGGACCGCCCACATACCTACGACCCAAAGGAGCCGGGCCGTGGCCTCTCCCAAGCCGCAGATCCTGGCCGCCTTCGAGGCGGCGAAGGGCTTCATGCCCGTACGGGAAGGACTGGCGCTGTACGAGGCGGCCGCCGCGGCGGGGGCGCTCGGGCTGCCGCTCCTGGAGGTCGGCACCTACTGCGGGCGTTCCACGATCCTGCTCGCGGAGGCCGCCCGCGAGACCGGCACGGTCGCGGTCACCGTCGACCACCACCGCGGCAGCGAGGAGCAGCAGCCGGGCTGGGAGTACCACGACCCGACGGTCGTCGACGCGGAGGTGGGGCGGATGGACACGCTGCCCACGTTCCGGCGGACCCTGCACGCCGCGGGCCTGGAGGACCACGTGATCGCGGTGGTCGGGCGTTCGCCGCAGGTGGCCCGGGTCTGGGGCGGGCGGCTCGGCTTCGTCTTCATCGACGGGGGCCACACCGACGAGCACGCCACCGCCGACTACGAGGGCTGGGCGTCGAAGCTCGCCGAGGGCGGCACGCTCGTCATCCACGACGTCTTCCCCGACCCGGTGGACGAGTTCACCGGCCAGGCCCCGTACCGCGTCTACCTGCGGGCCCTGGAGTCCGGCGCGTTCACCGAGGTCTCGGCGACCGACTCGCTGCGCGTGCTGCGCCGGACGTCCGCCGCGCTCTGACACCCGGGGCGCCCGGGTGGGCCCGGCGGCTCTGATACCCGGGGCGCCCAGGTGGCCCGGCGGCTCTGACACCCGGGGCGCCCAGGTGGCCCGGCGGCTCTGACACCCGGGGCGCCCGGGTGGGCCCGGCGGCTGGGCCAGGCGCGCTGCCGGGCGGCGCGGGTCGGGCACGATCCGAAAGGGACGGCCTAGCATCGCACCCGTGTCGTACGACAGCGAGTCATCGAATCCGGACAGCCGGTCGCGCCGCGGGCGCCGCCGGGCCCTCGTCACCCTCGCCGCCCTCGCGCCGGCCGTCCTCGCGGGCTGGCTGGTCTGGCAGGCGATGGGCAGCACCGGCGGGCAGGACGACAAGCCGCCCAAGGTGCTGCCCCTGCCCAGCCACGGCGCGCGGTCCTCGCTGCCCGGGGCCGACACCGCGACCCTGACGGCGTCGGGCACCCCGCGCTCCGCATCTCCCACGCCGCCGCAGGGCGGAACCGGCACCGGACCGCTCGCCGGAAAGACCGTCGTCATCGACCCGGGTCACAATCCGAATAATTTCCGGCATACACAAGAGATCAATGAGCCGGTGAACATCGGAACGAACGAGAAGGAATGCGACACCACCGGCACCGAGACCAACGACGGTTATACGGAAGCCGAGTTCACGCTGGATGTGTCGCACCGGATCAGGGCGATCCTCGAAAAGCAGGGCGCCAAGGTGATCTTCACCCAGAACGGCGACCGGACATTCGGGCCGTGTGTGGACGAGCGGGCCCGGATCGGTAATCAGGCGAAGGCGGACGCCGTCGTCTCGGTGCACGCGGACGGCGCGGCCCAGGGCCAGCGCGGCTTCCATGTGATCCTGCCCGCGAAGGTGAAGGGCGGCGCCGCCGACACCGCCCCGATCGTGGGGCCTTCGCGTGAACTCGGTGTGCGGATCGCGGGGAAGTTCGTCCAGGACACCGGCATGAACGCCTCGAACTACGTGGGCGACGGCACCGCCCTGGACATCCGCAGCGACCTCGGCGGGCTCAACCTGTCGACCGTTCCCAAGGTGTTCATCGAGTGCGGGAACATGCGCGATTCCCGGGATTCCGCGCTCCTCAAGAGTGCGGACTGGCACCAGAAGGCGGCCCAGGGCATCGCAGACGGCATTACGGCGTTCCTGGGCGGGTAGGCTCCCGACCCGCCGTACGGCCCACAGATCCAAGCGATAGATTCTCCGTAACAGGGGGAACCACCTAGAGCTTCACGCCGTGTGCACGTACACCGGCGGCAGCGATGACCGCCCCGACGAGACGACATAAAAGAGGACTTTTACGTGAACATCCGCTCCCTCACACGAGGCGACGGCGTGGTGATCGGTGCAGCGGTGGTGCTGTTCATCGCCTCGTTCCTGAATCTCACGTCCGCTCCGAGCTGCTCCGGGCAGTTCTGCCCGAGCATCGACGCGCCGAACGCCTGGGACTCGCTCTCGCTTCTGATGAGCATGTTCCTCGCGGGCATCATCGGTGCGGTGCTGGTCGTCGTCGGCCGTTCGCTGCCGCAGCCCAAGCAGATCGCGGGCCTCGACCTCACGCAGTTCGGTGTCGCGTTCACCGTCTTCGCCGCGTGGACCGCGTTCTGGACGATCATCGACGCGCACGGTTCGGGCGCCGGCATGATCCTCGGCCTCATCGCCGCGCTGGTCCTCGCCGCGGCCGCGGTCGCCTCGCCGCTGGTCGGCGCGCTCAAGGCGCCCCTGATGGGCACCCCGAGCCCCGCCGCCCCCGCGACCTACGGCTACCCGGGCGCGGCCCAGCCGGCCGGTGGCTACGGCTACCCCGGCGCCGCCCAGCAGCAGCCCTACGGCGCCCACCCCGGCGACCCGAGCCTCGGTGGCCAGCAGGCCGCCCAGGCCCAGCCGTTCGGCGCGCAGGCCCCGACGCCGGCCCCGGCCCCGGACGCGCACAAGGACAGCCAGGCGCAGGCCGCCCCGGCCGGCGACTTCGCCCCGTTCTGGTTCGCGGTCCCCGTCGCCCGCCCGCTGTACGCGGAGGACGGCTCGCCGACCCCGATCGCCGAACTCGCCCCGGGCACCTGGTACCTGGCGGTCGACCAGCGCGGTCCCGGCCTGGTCGCCCAGACGCAGGACGGCCGCCGCGGCGTCCTCCAGGACACCACGGGCATCCAGCGCGGCTGATCCGCCCGCACCGCTCCACGACGGCCCCCCGCCCCTTCCGGGCGGGGGGCCGTTGCCCTACAGTCCCCTGACGGCCCGTCAGATCTCGGCGGGCCATTCGGGACCAGTTCTCACCGGTTCTCCTGGAGGGGGCGGCACATGCGTCTGGGACTCGCACTCGGCTACTGGGGGCGCGGCCCCAACCCGGCCCATCTCGAACTGGCCCGTGCCGCCGAGGAGTTCGGCTACCACTCGGTGTGGACGGCGGAGGCCTGGGGCTCGGACGCCTTCACCCCGCTGACCTGGATCGCCGCGCACACCTCCCGCATCAGGCTCGGCACCGCCGTCGCACAGATGGCTGCCCGCACCCCCACCGCCACCGCCATGCACGCCCTCACCCTCGACCACCTCTCGGGCGGCCGGATGATGCTGGGCCTGGGGCTCTCGGGGCCGCAGGTCGTCGAGGGCTGGTACGGGCGGCCCTTCCCGTCGAGCCCGCTCACCGCGACCCGCGAGTACGTCGACGTCATCCGGCAAGTGCTGCGACGCGAGGGGCCGGTGGAGCTCGACGGCCGCTTCCACGCCCACCCCTACGGCGGCCCGGACGGTACCGGCCTCGGCAAACCCCTCAAGGCCATCACCCACCCCCTGCGCCCCGACATCCCCGTACTCCTGGGCGCCGAGGGACCCAAGAACATCGCGCAGACGACCCGCATCGCCGACGGCTGGCTCCCGCTGTACTGGTCGCCGACCCGCACCGATGCCTACGCCGCCTCCCTCACGGAGCTGCGCGAGGGGTTCCTGGTCGCCCCCCTGGTGCGCGCCCACCTCTGCGACGACGTCGCCGAAGGCCTGCTGCCGGTGAAGGCGATGCTGGGCTTCTACATCGGCGGCATGGGCCACGCGGCGCGCAACTTCCACGCCGACCTGATGGCGCGCATGGGGTACGAAGACGCGGCCCGGCGCGTTCAGGAGCTGTTCCTCGCGGGGCGCCGCGACGAGGCGGTCCTGGCCGTGCCGGACGCGTTCGCCGACGAGATCTCCCTGGTCGGCCCGCGTCAACGCATCGCGGAACGCCTGGAGTTGTGGCGCAAGGGCCCGGTGACGGACCTGTTGGTCACCTCACCGGACCCTGCGACGCTCCGCACGCTCGCGGAGCTCAACGCCTAGCAGCGCCGCTCAGCCGCAGCTCAGCCGCCGCTGAGCTGGCCCGCGGACGGCACCTGGTCCTTGACCGGCGCACCCGCCTTCTGACCCGCGCCCTTGACGTTGTTGATCACGTTCTCGAACATGCCGACATCGCTGTCGTTCGCGTCGCCCTTGCGCAGCTTGCCGCCCAGGTTCTTCAGCGAGTCGATGCCCGACGAGAGCGGCGCGATCGCCTTGGACAGCAGCGGATCACCCTTGGCGTTCTCGCTCGCCGCCTTCAGGCGGTTGTACGTGAACGCACCGGCCAGACCGGCCTTGACGAGCGCGAACGTACGGCCCTTCGCGCCCTTCTTGAACTTGCCCGCCTTGTACGGCTTGATGATCCACTGGTAGGCGGCGCCGGCCGCGAGTCCGGCGTTGGCGACGAAGCGGGTCTTGGTGAGCTTCTGCTTCTGCGCCGACGCGCTCGGCGACGGGGTGCTCTCGGCCGCGGTGAGCGCGGCGTTCTGGGTGGTGGACCGGGTGGACCTGGTCTCTCCTCCGCAGGCGGTCGTCGACACCAGGACGGCGCAGGACAGGACGACCGCCACGATTATGCGGCGGATGGGGAAGGTAGTGGGCACGATGACCTCCGGGGGATGTTCGGCCTCCCCGGCAGCCTCACCCGCCCCACCGCACTGCGCCACTCGGGCGACTCCGTACGGGTCGTCCTCTCGCGGCCACCCTGCGGGAGTCCTGCTCACGGCCTCCCTGGCCGCGGTCGCCCTGCCCGCGGAAGTCCTGGCCGCGGTCGCCCTGCCCGCGGGCGTCCTACCCGCAGCAGGAGGGCGCCAGGCCCCTGGGGAGCCGCTCCCCGCCGAAGACCGCGCCGGTTGCCTCGTCGCCGCCGAGCGCCGCCACCGCGAGCAGCAGCGAGCCGGCCGTCCACGTGGTGAGCTCCTCCGGCCACACCGCGCGGTCGCCCTCGAAGACGTACCCCGTCCAGTACATGCCCGACGCCTCGTCCCGCAGGTGCCCGATGGACTGGAGGATCTCCAGGGCCCGGTCCGACTCCCCCATCGCCCAGAGCGCGAGCGCCAGTTCACAGCTCTCACCTCCGGTGACCCACGGGTTGGGCAGCACACAGCGCACCCCGAGGCCCGGCACCACGAACGCGTCCCACATCGAGTCGATACGGGCCTTGGCGTCGGCACCGGTGAGGGCGCCGCCGAGGACGGGGTAGTACCAGTCCATGGAGTAGCGGGACTTGTCGAGGAAGCGCTCGGGGTGGCGCTGGATGGCATGGGCGAGCGCGCCGGTCGCCAACTCCCAGCCGGGCTGCGGCTCTTCGAGCTGCTCGGCGACGGCGAGCGCGCAGCGCAGCGCGTGGTGCACGGAGGAGCTTCCGGTGAGCAGCGCGTCGTTGACGGCGGTGCCGTCCTCCTCGCGCTTCCACCCGATCTGGCCGCCGCTCTGCTGGAGGGCGAGGACCCAGTCGACGGCGGCCCGGACGGCGGGCCACATCCGGTCGAGGAAGGTGTCGTCGCCGGTGGCGAGGTAGTGGTGCCAGACCCCGACGGCGATGTAGGCGACGAAATTGGACTCCTGGCCGTGGTCGGTGACCTTGGAGTGCTCGCCGTCGTGGTAGGCGGCGTACCAGGAGCCGTCCGCGTTCTGGTGGCGGACCAGCCACTCGTACGCCCGCTCGGCGGCGGCGTGTTCACCCGCCGCGTCCAGGGCCATCGCCGCCTCGGTGTGGTCCCACGGGTCGAGGTGGTGGCCGCGGAACCAGGGGATGGCGCCGTCGGCGCGCTGCGCGGCGAGCAGCGCCGCGACCGTCCGCCCGGCCTGCCCGGCGGTGAGCACCCCGGGCAGCACGAGGTGTTCGGTGCGCTCCGGAGAGGTCACTTGGCGACGCTCTTCTCGGCGGGCTTCTCGGCGTGCTTCTGTGCGGGCTTCTCCGCGAGCACGGGCAGGTGCGGCTTGGTCGCGTACGCCACGAAGCTCTTGCCGACGACCGGGTTGAGGGCCCGCTCGGCGAGGCGCGTCACGGTGCTGATGCCGGGCGTCTTCATGATGTCCCAGACCAGGAGCTGGTGGTACGCCTTGACGGGCAGCGCCTTGTCGTTGTCGACGCCGAAGGCGCACTTGAGCCACCAGTACGGCGAGTGCAGCGCGTGCGCGTGGTGGGACCCGTACGGCTTGAGGCCGGCCTGCTTCATCTTGCCGATGAGCTCGGTGGCCTTGTAGATGCGGATGTGGCCGCCCTCGACCTCGTGGTACGCGTCGGAGAGCGCCCAGCACACCTTCTCGGGCCCGTACCGGGGCACGGTCACCGCGATGCGTCCGCCGGGCCGCAGGACGCGGACCATCTCGGCGAGTACGCCCTTGTCGTCGGGGATGTGCTCCATCACCTCGGAGATGATCACCACGTCGAAGGACTCGTCGGGGAAGGGGAGGTTGAGCGCGTCGCCCTCCATGGCGGTGGCGGTGGCCCCCTCGGGCGCCTCGCCGGCCTCCTTCATCGCGGCGAACCACTTCGCGACCTCGCGGATCTCCTCGCCGTTCTGGTCGAGCGCCACGACCTGGGCGCCGCGCCGGTAGCACTCGAAGGCGTGCCGGCCCGCGCCGCAGCCCAGGTCGAGCACGCGGTCGCCCGGGGCGAGCGGGAAGCGGGAGAAGTCGACGGTCAGCACGGATGCCTGCTTTCGCGGACGGGGGGATGGGTTCGGCCGGGGTTTCGGGGGTGGTGCGTCGTCACCGGGCACCCCGCCGGAACGCACCGCGGCCGGGCGGCCGGGGCGCGTTCCGGCCCGCGGGGCGCCTGTGGTCCGAGCTGCGGATCACCTGGCCGCCTTCCGGGCCGCGGGGCGGCCCTGGGCGGCGATCGCGGAGCGGTAGAGGTCGGCGGTGCCGATGGCCGCGCGGCGCCAGGTGAAGCGTTCGAGGACGCGTTCGCGGCCGGCCGCGCCGAGGCGGCGGCGCAGCGCCGGGTCGCCGAGGAGGCGGGTGAGGCCGGCGGCGAGCGCCCCCGCGTCGCCGGGCGGCACCGCGAGGCAGGTCTCGCCGTCGGTGCCGGCGACCTCGGGGATCGCGCCGCCGGTCGTGGCGAGCAGCGGGGTGGAGGTCGCCATCGCCTCGGCGGCGGGCAGCGAGAAGCCCTCGTACAGCGACGGTACGCAGGCGATCTGCGCGGAGCGTACGAGGTCGACGAGTTCGGCGTCGGTGATGCCCTTGACGAACTCGACGGCGTGGCCGAGCCCGTACTTCTCGATGGCATGGGCGACGGGCCCGTCCTCGGCGCGCCTGCCGACGACGACGAGGTGGGCGTCGGGGTGTTCGGCGCGCACCTTGGCGAGCGCCTCGACGAGGAAGACCAGGCCCTTGAGCGGTACGTCCGCGCTGGAGGTGGTCACGATCCGGCCGGGCACTTCGGCGACCGCGGGATCGGGCGACCACAGCGCGGTGTCGGCCCCGATGTGCACGACCTCGATGCGGTCCTCGCGGACCCCGAGGTGGTCGACGATCTCGCCCTTGGAGGTGCCGGAGACGGTGAGCACGGAGGGCAGCCGGCGGGCGACCCGCTTCTGCATGGAGGTGAAGCCGTACCAGCGGCGCACGGAGGCGCGGCGCTTCCAGTCGGGGGCCGCGTCCAGTTCGAGCTTGCGGTCGACGGTGATGGGGTGGTGGATCGTGGTGACCAGGGGCGCGCCGATGTCGCCGAGCAGCCCGTAGCCGAGGGTCTGGTTGTCGTGGACGACGTCGAACTCGCCGCGGCGGGCGGCCAGATGACGCCGGGCGCGCAGCGAGAAGGTGAGCGGCTCGGGGAAGCCGCCGGTGCGCATGGTGGCCACTTCGAGGTGGTCGATCCAGTCCCGGTACTCGTCCCGCGCGGGCGTGCGGAACGGGTCGGGCGAGCGGTAGAGGTCCATGCTGGCGAGCTCGGTGAGGGGCACGCCCTCGTCGAGCACGGGGTAGGGCTGGGCGCCGATGACCTCGACGTGGTGGCCGAGCCGGGCCAGTTCGCGCGAGAGGTGGCGGACGTAGACGCCCTGGCCGCCGCAGAACGGGTTCCCCTTGTAGGTCAGCAGCGCGATCCGCAGCGGGCCTTCGCCCGCACGGCCGGCGTCCCCGGTGCGGGGGCCTGCCTCTATGGCCTCAGCGGTCACTCGCGGCCCCCTTCATCACTGCGTTTCGCCGGAGCGTAACCGCTCGCGCTAATCTAGAACAAGTTCCAGACTTGATCCTTCTTGAGCGTGCTTTGATCACTCAAGGAGCATCGAATCTACCGGCAGGTAGTGCGACTGTAAGGGCCGGATCAGGTGATTCGCGCCACGGCGGGGCCCCTGCCATGCTGGGCCGCCGAAGACCGTGGCGGGGGAACCCGAGAGAACCGGACAAACGGGGAACGGTACATATGACAGCGGAAGTCAAGGCGGCCACCGCGGCCTCCCCTCCCCTGACGGAACGCCAGGAGGCGCGGCGCCGCCGCATCCTGCACGCGAGCGCCCAGCTGGCCAGCCGGGGCGGGTTCGACGCGGTGCAGATGCGGGAGGTGGCCGAGGCCGCGGGGGTCGCGCTCGGCACCCTGTACCGCTACTTCCCGTCCAAGATCCACCTCCTGGTCGCCACCATGCAGGACCAGCTCCAGCACCTGCACAGCACGCTGCGCAAGCATCCACCGTCCGGCGAGGCCTCGGCCGAACGGGTGGCCGAAACACTCATGCGGGCCTTCCGCGCGCTTCAGCGTGAGCCGCATCTGGCGGACGCGATGGTGCGGGCGCTCACCTTCGCGGACCGCTCGGTGAGCCCCGAGGTGGACACGGTCTCGCGGCAGACCACGGCGATCATCCTCGACGCGATGGGCCTCGACCATCCGACGCCCGAGCAGCTCTCGGCGGTCCGCGTCATCGAGCACACCTGGCACTCGGCCCTGATCACGTGGCTCTCGGGCCGGGCGTCGATCGCCCAGGTCAAGATCGACATCGAAACAGTCTGCAAACTCATCGACCTCACCAGCCCCGGCCGACCCGCACCGCGCTAGGGGCGCGGGGGACCGCGCGGGACGCGGGCACGGTCCGCGGGCGAACGGGGTGTGGGGCCCCCGGCCCGGCGGGGCTGGGGGCGGGCTCGGCGGCTACTCCTCCGGCGGAAACACCGCCTCGCGCGATTCGACCAGGGTGATCAGGATCGCCTCGACCGGGCAGCCCTCGGCCGCCGCCAGGATCGCCTCGTTGGCATCCGTGTCCGCGGACCGCGGATGGGACTGCCGCGCGGAGTCGAGCGCGAAGCCGTCCGGGGCGTGGTTGACGCACATGCCGGAGCCGATGCACACGCTCCGGTCGACCTCGACATGCCAGCGGTCGCCCATCACTCGCCTCCGTGCCCGGCGGGCAGGTGGATCATCTTGTGCTCCAGGTACTCGCCGAACCCCTCGGGCCCGAACTCCCGCCCCACACCGGAGGACTTGTAGCCGCCGAACGGGCCGAGCATGTCGAGGCTGAAGGTGTTGACGTTGAAGGTCCCGGTCCGCACCCGGCGCCCGAAGTCGATGCCGTGCTCGACGTCGGCGGTCCACACGCTGCCGCTGAGCCCGTACTCGGAGTCGTTGGCGATCCGCAGTGCCTCCGCCTCGTCCCCGTACGGCAGCAGGCAGATGACCGGGCCGAAGATCTCCTCGCGGGCGACGCGCATCGAGTTGTCGACCCCGCCGAAGAGGGTCGGCTCGACGTACCAGCCCCGTTCCAGCCCGGCCGGCCGGCCGCCGCCCGCCAGGATCTTGGCGCCTTCCTCCTGGCCGATCCGGATGTAGTCGAGCGAGCGGCGCTGCTGGCGCTCGGCGACGAGCGGGCCGACCTGGGTGGCCGGGTCCATCGGGTCGCCGACGACGAGCGCGCCCGCCGCCGCCGCGAACGCCTCGGCGAACTCGTCGTAGCGACCGCGCGGCGCCAGGATGCGGGTCTGGGCCACGCACGCCTGCCCGTTGTTCATCCAGGCCGCCGGGACCACCCCCGCGACGGTCGCCTCCAGATCGGCGTCGGGAAGGATCACGGCGGCCGACTTGCCACCGAGCTCCAGGGTGACGCGGGTGAGGTTGCGCGCGGCCACCTCCATCACGCGCTTGCCGGCCGCGACCGACCCGGTGAAGGCGACCTTGTCCACGCCGGGGTGCCCCACGAGGTACTCGCTGACCTCGCGGTCCGCGGGCAGGATCGACAGGACGCCCCTTGGGAGCCCGGCCTCGGCGGCGATCTCGCCGAGGATGTAGGAGTCGAGGGGGGTCTCGGGGGACGGCTTGAGAATCACCGAGCAGCCGGTGAGCAGCGCGGGGGCGAGCTTGGCGGCGGCCACGAACTGGGGCACGTTCCACGGGACCACGGCCGCCACGACACCGACCGGCTCGCGCCGTACGAGCAGCGGGCCGAGTGCGCCCGACCGCCGTTCCTCGTACGGGAATTGGCGGGCGACGGTGATCGCCGAGTCCCACACCATCATCGCGCCGAGCGCCTGCGCGAGCACGCTCCAGGAGTACGGGGATCCGTTCTGCGAGCTGATCGATCTGGCGATCTCCTCGTGCCGCGCCAGGATCGCGTCCTTGATCCGCGACACCACGTCGATGCGCTCATCCGGCGTGGCCCGCGCCCAGGGCCCCGTCTCGAAGGCGGTGCGCGCGGCGGCGACGGCCCGGTCCACGTCGGCCCGCGAGGCGTGCGGGACGCGGCCGATGACCTGCTCGGTGTGGGGCGAGATCACCTCGATGACGTCGGAGCCGAGGGGGTCGGTCAACTCCCCGCCGATGAAAAGCTGTCCGTGTTCCACGAGCTCGGTCATGCCGGGTGCCTCCTGCGGCGCGGGCGTGGTCTGCGTTCCATTGGTGTGCGTTCCATTGGTGTGCGTTCCGGTGTGCATTCAGCGGGACCTGACTCTGCCTCAGAACTGATACCAGTTCTAGTTCCAGGAGTCCACGGGTGGGGCGGGGCCTTGACGGAGGCGTCCGGCAGGGCGGGGCGAGGGTGGGGATCTCATCGCACCCCCCGCCTCGGGAAGTTGCATGACGGAGGCGACTACTGAAACCAGTTCTAGTTATAGTGACCGCAGGGCGGCCCGTCGGACGCGCACCCGGGGGAGGCCCGCCGCGAGCCCCACAGAGACGAGGACTCCATGCCGCAGGAGCCAGCCGCGCCCCAGGTGAGCGACCACGGAGGCGGAGTCCACTCCATCAAGGTGCCCATCCCCGACAACCCGCTCGGCCACACCCTGGTCCACCTCGTCGACACCGACCGGGGTCCGGTGCTCGTCGACACCGGGTGGGACGACCCGGCCTCCTGGTCCACACTCGGCGCGGGGTTGCGCGCCCTCGGTACGGACGTGAACGACATCCACGGTGTGGTCATCACCCACCACCACCCCGACCACCACGGCCTCTCCGGTCAGGTCAGGGAGGCGTCCGGCGCCTGGATCGCGATGCACCCCGCCGACACCGCCGTCGTACGCCGCACCCGCGAGGCCGAACCGGGCGTCTGGCTCGACTACTTGTGCGCCAAGCTCACGGCGGTCGGTGCGCCCGAGGAGCATCTCGCCCCGCTGCGCGAGGCCCGCGCCGCCGGACGGGGGCGGGCCCTGCCGGGCCTGCGGGCCGCGCTGCCCGACCGCGAGATCGCACCGGGCGAGCTGCTGCCGCTGGCCGGGCGCCGGCTCCGCGCGATCTGGACGCCCGGGCACACCCCGGGCCACGTATGCCTCCACCTGGAGGAGCAGCACCCGGGCCAACTCCCGGGCAATGGGCGCCTGTTCAGCGGCGACCATCTGCTGCCCGGCATCACCCCGCACATCGGTCTGTACGAGGACCCCGACGACGCGGGCGGCGCCGACCCGCTCGGCGACTACCTCGACTCCCTCGAACGCGTCGGCCGCCTCGGCGTCGCCGAAGTACTGCCCGCGCACCAGCATCCCTTTACGGAACCGGCGGTGCGGGTGGCCGAGTTGCTGGCCCATCACGAGGACCGCCTGACCAGCCTGCTGACCCTGCTGTCCACACCGCTCACCCCGTGGCAGCTGGCCGAACGCATGGAGTGGAACCGGCCCTGGGAGCAGATCCCGTACGGTTCCCGCACGATCGCCGTCTCCGAGGCGGAGGCGCATGTGCGCAGGCTGGAGAAGCTGGGGCGGGTCGAGCGGGTGGATACGGCGGGGGTGGGTGGGGTCGTCCGGTACCGCTCGGTCTAGCGGAGCCGCCGGATCGCCGCCCCGGACCCCAACACGTTCACCCACCCACCCGCCCGTGCGGCTCCGTAGAACGGCCCGGCTCCCTGGGGCTCCGCTCCAGACCCCCGTTCGGGCCTGAACGGCCCTCGTCCTTCATCTCCCCCAAGACCTCAAGGGCCATGGGCCCCCATGACAGGCTGAGGATCTCCATGCCGCCCGGCACCGGTCCCGCCAGGGGCGCGGGGTGCTGCCCGCAGGGCCAGGGCCCCGGTGGGGGGACGCGGGCGCCCCGGTAAGGTGGACGCGTCGTCGTCATGCCCCGTACGGGGGAAGCCTCCCCCGAGCTCGGTTTCGTGCGAGCCCCGGCGGGACCGCATTCCGCGCAAGGAATGCCCCTCATCGCATGACCGGCTCACGCGTCACCCGCACACCGCAGGTGACCGGCACCGTCGAGGTACACGGAGCCGAGCCGGGTGCAGCGCGCACCCGCGCCCGCGCTCCCCCGCAGGAGAGGCACCGCCCGCCATGACCGTACGCCGCTGCGCCGCAGCACTCGCCGCAGCAACCGCCGTCCTCGGCGCAGCCGCCCCGGCCGCCGTCGCCGCGCCCTCCCCCGCGGCGGTCCCGCCGGGCCTGTACGGCGCGAAGGACCCGACGTACGACGGAGTCTTCCGGCAGTCCCTGGCCTTCCTCGCCCAGGAGAAGGCCGATGTCACCCCGGCCGGCCAGGCGGTCGGCTGGCTCACCGGGCAGCAGTGCGCCGACGGCTCGTTCATGGCGTTCCGCGCCGACACGGCCAAGGCGTGCGACGCGACGAAGCTGGACACCAACGCCACCGCCGCCGCCGTACAGGCGCTCGTCGCGGTGGGCGGTCACACCGACGCCGTCAAGAAGAGCGTCACCTGGCTGAAGTCGGTACAGCAGGACGACGGCGGCTGGCCGTACACCCCCGGCATGGGCGGCAGCGACGCCAACTCCACCGCCATCGTGATCGGTGCCCTGGCCGCCGCAGGCGAGAAGCCCGCCGACGTGAAGTCGGCCAAGGGCGGCAAGTCCCCCCTCGACGCGCTCCTCACCTTCGCGCTGCCCTGCGACGACCCCGACGGCGCGGGCGCCTTCGCCTTCCAGCCCGACCCCAAGACGCAGAAGCTGTACGCCAACCCCGACGCGACCGCCGCCGCCGTGACCGGCTCCCTCGGCAAGGGCCTCGCCGCCACCGCGGGCAGCCCCGACACCAAGGGCACCGCCTGCGCGAAGGCGTCCACCCCCGAGCAGGGCGCGCACAACGGCGCCGCCTACCTCGCCAGGACGCTCGCCCCGACCGGCTTCCTGAAGTCCGCGATGCCGGGCGCCACCGACCAGCCCGACGTCGGCAACACCGCCGACGCGGTCGTCGCGCTCGCCGCGGCGGGCCTGCCCGACCAGGCGAAGAAGTCGGCCGACTGGCTCGCCAAGAACGCCGCCGCCTGGGCCAAGGAGAACGGCCCCGCCGCCTACGCCCAGCTCGTCTTCGCCGCCGACGCGACCGGCGCCGACCCGAAGAACTTCGGCGGCACCGACCTCGTCAAGGCCCTGAACGCCACCGGTCCCGCCCCCGAGGCCGCCGCGTCGTCGTCCGCCGAGAAGAAGGACGACGCGCAGAAGAGCGAGAAGAAGAACGACGGCATCTCCGTCTGGTGGATCGTGGGCGTCGGCCTCGTCGCCGGCATCGGTGTCGGCTTTCTGATCAGCGGCCGCAAGAAGAACCAGCAGCTGTGATGCGCACGCGACTCGCCGCGCCGGCCGTCCTGCTCCTCACCCTGGTGACCCTGCTCGCCGGTACGGGTTCGGCCGAAGCCGCCGGGTACCGCTACTGGTCCTTCTGGGACCTGACGGGCGACGCCTGGACGTACGCCACTCAGGGCCCGGCGTCGGCACACCCCGGCGACGGCTCGGTCGAGGGCTTCCGCTTCGCGGTGAGCGCGGACTCCCAGGACGCCACCAAGCCGCGTTCGGCGCCGTCCTTCGAGGCGGTGTGCGCCGCGACGCCGACCAAGGACGGCACGAAGCGGGTCGCGCTCGTCATCGACTTCGGTACGCCGCAGGACGCCGCCCAGGGCGAGACCCCGCCCGCACCGCGCACCGCCTGCGCCCAGGTCGCCCCGGACGCCACCACGGCGGACGCCCTCGCGGCCGTCGCCAAGCCGCTCCGCTACAACAGCGCGGCCCTGCTGTGCGCGATCAACGGGTACCCGCGTGCCGGCTGCGGCGAGCAGGTGGGCGACCCGGCCGGAACGTCCGAGCCGGCCGCGCAGCACGGTGGCGCGGGCGGCGACGGCGGAAGCGGCGGCCCGTCGGCGGGCCTCCTGGCCGGGGTGGCCGCGGTCCTCGCCCTGGGCGCGGCAGCGATCTGGCAGTCCCGCCGCCGCAGGCACTGACCCCACCATGCCCCCCGAAACCCCCGGGCCCGAGGCCACCAACCCCCGCACACCCCGGCCCCGGCCCCGGCCCGAGACCACCCCCCGCACACCTGCCCCGCGCCGCACACTCACGCCCCTGGCGAGCCGTAGCAACGCCGTGCATCCCGGTGCCTGGTGGCTCTGGGCGCTCGGGCTGGCCACCGCCGCGTCGCGCACGAACAATCCCCTTCTGCTCGGCCTCCTCGTCGGTGTCGCCGGCTACGTCGTGGCCGCCCGTAAGACGGACGCCCCCTGGGCCCGGTCCTACACCGCGTTCATCAAGATCGGCCTGTTTGTCGTCGGCATCCGTCTCGCCTTCAACCTGGTCCTCGGCTCGCCGATCCCCGGCAGCCACACCCTGTTCACGCTCCCCGAGCTCCCGCTGCCCGACTGGGCGAAGGGCATCCGCGTCGGCGGCCGCGTCACGGCGGAGGGCATGCTCTTCGCCCTGTACGACGGTGCGCGGCTCGCCACCCTGCTGATCTGCGTGGGCGCGGCGAACGCCCTCGCCAACCCGGCCCGCCTCCTCAAGTCGCTGCCCGGCGCCCTGTACGAGGCCGGCGTCGCCGTGGTCGTCGCGATGACGTTCGCGCCGAACATGGTCGCCGACGTCGTACGGCTGCGTACCGCGCGCAGGCTGCGCGGCCGCCCCACCGGCGGCGTCAAGGCGATCGCGCAGATCGGCCTGCCGGTGCTCGAAGGGGCCCTGGAACGCTCCGTCGCCGTCGCCGCCTCGATGGACGCCCGCGGCTACGGCCGCAGCGCCCGGGTCCCCGCCCCCCTACGCCACACCACCACCGCCCTCACCCTGGGCGGCCTGCTCGGCGTGTGCGCGGGAACGTACGGACTGCTCGCCTCCGAGGGCGCCGGATACGGCGTCCCCGTGCTGGCCGGAGGGCTGCTCGCCTGCCTCGCGGGGCTGCGGCTCGGCGGCCGCCGCCAGATCCGTACCCGCTACCGGCCCGACCGCTGGGGCGTCCGCTCCTGCCTCGTGGCCGGTTCGGGTGTGGCGGTCGCGGCGCTGACCGTGTGGGCGGGTTCCTACGCTCCCGACGCGCTGACCCTCGGTGTCGTCCCGCTGACCGCGCCGGGCCTGCCGCTCTGGCCCGCGCTGTCGCTGCTCGCCGGTCTGCTCCCGGCGTTCGTCGCACCCGTACCTCCGAAGGAGTCACAGTGATCCGGTTCGAGAACGTGTCGGTCACCTACGACCCGGGCGACTTCGACGGCTCGAGCAACCCCGGCGCCGTTGCCCACGAGCCGACCGTGCAGGGCGTCGAACTGACCATCCCGGAAGGGGAGTTGGTTCTGCTGATCGGCCCGTCCGGCGTCGGCAAGTCGACCCTGCTCGGTACGGTCTCCGGGCTCGTCCCGCACTTCACCGGCGGCACCCTGCGCGGCCGGGTCACCGTGGACGGCCGCGACACCCGCACCCACCGGCCGCGCGAACTCGCCGACCTGGTCGGCACGGTGGGCCAGGACCCGCTCGCCCACTTCGTCACCGACACCGTGGAGGACGAACTCGCTTACGGAATGGAGTCGTTGGGGCTCGCCCCCGCCGTGATGCGCCGCCGCGTGGAGGAGACCCTGGACCTGCTGGGCCTCGCGGAGCTGCGCGACCGTCCGATCGCCACACTCTCCGGCGGCCAGCAGCAACGCGTCGCGATCGGCTCGGTACTCACTCCCCATCCGAAGATCCTCGTCCTGGACGAGCCGACCTCGGCGCTCGACCCCGCCGCGGCGGAGGACGTCCTGTCGGTCCTGCAACGCCTGGTGCACGACCTGGGCACCACGGTCCTGCTCGCCGAGCACCGCCTGGAACGGGTGGTCCAATACGCCGACCAGGTCATCCTGCTCCCGGCGCCCGGCGCCCCGCCGGTGATGGGCACCCCCGCCGACATCATGCGCATCTCCCCCGTCCACCCCCCGGTGGTGGCCCTGGGCCACCTGGCGGGCTGGGCCCCCCTCCCCCTCTCGGTCCGCGACGCCCGCCGAAAGGCAGGCCCCCTGCGCGCCCGCCTGGCCACGCACACCCCGCAGCCCGCACAGTCGCCCCTCCCCGGTGACCACGCGGAACAGCCGCCCCGACGCGGGGCCGGACCCCGCACCCCCGTCCCCCGGCACACAGCCGCACAGCGCGCCCTGGCCGCCCTCTTCCGCCGCCCCCCGCGCACCCCCACGCTGCCCACCCCTGAGATGCCCGCCCCTGAAGTGCCCACCCCCACCGCTACCGCGACCGCCGTAGCCCTGGGCGTCCGCCGCGGCCGGGTGGAGGCGCTGCGTCGCGTGGACCTCGCCGTCGGCCCGGGCGAGACCATCGCCCTGATGGGCCGCAACGGGGCCGGCAAGTCCACCCTGCTCGGCACCCTCGTCGGCATGATCGAGCCCACCTCCGGGTCGGTCACCGTGGGCGGCCGCATCCCCCACCGCAGCCCGCCGCGCGAACTGATCCGGGAGGTCGCTCTCGTACCGCAGGAGCCGCGTGACCTGCTGTACGCCAACACCGTGGCCGCGGAGTGCGCCGCCGCGGACGAGGACGCCGGGGCCGAGCCCGGTAGCTGCCGCGCGCTCGTCTCCGAGCTGCTGCCGGACGTGGCGGACGGCACCCACCCCCGCGACCTGTCCGAAGGACAGCGTCTCGCCCTCGCTCTCGCGATCGTGCTGACCGGCCGCCCTCCCCTTCTCCTGCTCGACGAGCCGACCCGCGGCCTGGACTACGCGGCGAAGGCCCGCCTGATCACGGTGTTGCGGGGGCTCGCCGCCGAGGGGCACGCCATCGTGCTCGCCACGCACGACGTGGAGCTCGCCGCCGAGCTCGCCCACCGTGTGGTGATCCTCGCGGGCGGTGAGGTCGTCGCGGACGGCCCGACCGCCGAGGTGGTCGTCTCGTCGCCCGCGTTCGCCCCGCAGGTCGCCAAGGTGCTCGCGCCGCAGCACTGGCTGACCGTCCCGCAAGTACGCGAGGCCCTGTCCCCGCAGGTACGCGAGGCCTTGTCATGACCCGGAACACAAGGCCTGGCGTGACCCGGAACACGAGTCCTGTCGCGGCCCGGAAGCCGAGGCCCGCCCGCCCCGTCCGGTTGGGCCCGCGCGCGATCGCGGCCCTCGCCCTCATCACCCTCGTCGGCGTCGCCGCGTTCGGCTGGCCGCTGCTGGCCAACGCCGATTCCGGGCTCGCGCACGCGCCGGACGCCCCCTGGCTCTTCGCCGCGCTGCTCCCGCTCCTGGTGGGTGTGGTGATCGCCACCATCGCCGACGACGGTCTGGACGCGAAGGCCGTCGCGATGCTCGGGGTGCTCGCCGCGGTGGGCGTGGCGCTGCGGCCCCTGGGGGCGGGCACGGCCGGCCTGGAGCCGATGTTCTTCCTGATGGTGCTGAGCGGCCGGGTGCTCGGCCCGGGCTTCGGCTTCGTCCTCGGCTCGGTGACGATGTTCGCCTCGGCCCTGCTGACCGGCGGGGTCGGCCCGTGGATGCCGTTCCAGATGCTGGCGATGGGCTGGTTCACGATGGGCGCGGGCCTGCTGCCGGCCCCGCACCGCCTGCGCGGCCGGGCCGAACTCGCGATGCTCGCCGTCTATGGCGCGCTCGCCTCCTTCGCGTACGGCACGGTCATGAACCTCCAGGGCTGGACCTTCATCGGCGGCATGTCGTCGGGGATCTCCTTCCATCCCGGCGATCCGCTCCGGGACAACCTGGTGCGCTTCTTCGCGTACTGCGCGGCCACCTCGCTCGGCTGGGACCTGGGGCGCGCGGCGCTCACGGTGGTGCTGACGGTGGCGCTCGGCGCGACGCTCCTCAAGGCGCTACGAAGGGCCACGAGGCGTGCCGCCTTCGAGGCCCAGGTCACATTCGAGGCCTGAAAAGGGTCCCTCCGGGGTGAGGCCGCCCACAGGCCGTTGGTCCTCTACGAGCCGCGGTAGTGCCCGATCCGCATGATCCAAACGGGCTGCCGCAGCCGCAGTGACCTGGCCTTACCCCTCTCTTACACCCCGAAGGACGTTGCACCCCTCGTGCGACTCCCACTAGTAAATGGGGTCGTTGCGGTCGCCCCCCGGAGCCCGTTACAACTGTTCGAGTCGCCGGAACCGCCCGGTCCGCACCGGGCCGACTCCTTACGGGTTCCCCCGCCGTAGAAGTCTTCGAGACGTTCGGCCGAGCGCGACGACCATGTCCCCGAGGTTAGGTTTCGTGTTGTCTTTCGCCGCCCGTTTCACCGCTCGTAAGAAGTCCATCGCCGCCGCCGGCGCCACTGTGCTCGCCGCCGCCGGTGTCGCCATGGCCGCCGTCCCGGCCCAGGCCGCACCGACGAGCGCCCAGGCGATCGCGCAGAAGATGATGCCGGCCCAGCAGTTCCAGTGCTTCAGCAAGATCGTGAACCACGAGTCCGGCTGGAACCCGTCCGCCACCAACGCCTCCTCCGGCGCGTACGGTCTGGTCCAGGCCCTGCCCGGCTCGAAGATGGCGTCCGCCGGTGCCGACTGGAAGTCCAACCCGGCGACCCAGATCAAGTGGGGTCTGAGCTACATGAACGACCGTTACGGCAGCCCGTGTGGCGCGTGGAACTTCTGGCAGCAGAACAGCTGGTACTGAGCCGTACCAGCAGGAGCCGCGGCCCTGGGGCGGAGCCCCAGGGGCCCGGCTGGGTCCTAGGACAGGCGCTGAATGATCGTGCCCGTCGCCAGCGCACCCCCCGCGCACATCGTGACCAACGCGAACTCCTTGTCCCGCCGCTCAAGCTCATGCAGTGCCGTCGCAATGAGCCGGGCTCCGGTGGCCCCCACCGGGTGGCCCAGCGCGATCGCGCCCCCGTTCACGTTCACCTTCTCCAGGTCCTGCTCGAAGACCTGCGCCCAGCTCAGCACCACCGACGCGAACGCCTCGTTGATCTCGACGACGTCGATGTCCCGCAACGACATCCCCGCCTTCCCAAGCACCGCCCGCGTCGCGTCGATCGGCCCGTCGAGGTGGAAGTGCGGGTCGGCACCGACCAGCGACTGCGCCACGATCCGCGCCCGCGGCTTCAGCTTCAGCGCGCGGGCCATCCGCTTGGACGCCCACATGATCGCCGCCGAACCGTCGGAGATCTGCGAGGAGTTGCCCGCCGTGTGCACCGCCGTGGGCATGACCGGCTTGAGCCGCCCGAGCGCCTCCATCGACGTGTCGCGCAGCCCCTCGTCGCGGTCGACGAGGCGCCACATCCCCTGCCCGGCCGCCTGCTCCTCCTCGGTCGTCGGCACCTGCACGGCGAAGGTCTCGCGTTTGAAGCGCTCCTCGCCCCAGGCCACGGCCGCCCGCTCCTGCGACAGGAGCCCGAGCGAGTCGACCCGCTCCCGGGTCAGGCCCCGCTTGCGGGCGATCCGCTCCGCCGCCTCGAACTGGTTGGGCAGGTCCACGTTCCACTCGTCGGGCCACGGCTTGCCCGGCCCGTGCTTGGAGCCGGAGCCGAGCGGCACCCGGGACATCGCCTCCACCCCGCAGCTGATGCCGACGTCGATGACCCCCGCCGCGATCATGTTGGCCACCATGTGACTGGCCTGCTGCGAGGAGCCGCACTGGCAGTCGACGGTGGTCGCGGCGGTCTCGTACGGCAGCCCCACCGCGAGCCAGGCGGTGCGCGCCGGGTTCATGGACTGCTCGCCGGCGTGGGTGACCGTACCGCCGACGATCTGTTCGACGCAGTCGGCGTGGATGCCGGTGCGTCCGAGGAGTTCGCGGTAGGTCTCGCCGAGCAGGTAGGCAGGGTGCAGATTGGCGAGCGCGCCTCCACGCTTGCCGATGGGTGTGCGTACGGCTTCGACGATGACGGGTTCCGCGGCCATGAGCTCGTCCTCTCCTGACACAGCCGCTGGGTGTCCCGGCACCGCACGGCCACGAACTGATACGCGTTCTAGTTCTGAGTGCAGTCTTATGAGAGCTACCCCGGGTACGCAAGGGTTGTGCACGCCCCTCGTGGGCAGTTCAGTGCGCAACAGATGCCGCCGCGAGCCTTGCTTGTTGTGGAACCCGTTACTACCTTGCCCTCAACTTCTGATGGACCGTCAGACATGGAGTGGCCGATGCGTTGCCCCCACCTGCCCGACGGGTTCGACTTCACCGACCCCGACCTGCTCCAATCCCGCGTACCGCACCCGGAGTTCGCCGAGCTGCGCGGCACCGCTCCGGTGTGGTGGTGCGCCCAGCCGAACGGCATCGCCGGCTTCCAGGACGACGGCTACTGGGCGGTGACGCGGCACGCGGACGTCAAGTACGTGTCCACGCACCCGGAGTTGTTCTCCTCCACCACCAACACCGCGGTGATCCGCTTCAACGAGTCGATCAGCCGCGAGCAGATCGACGTACAGAAACTGATCATGCTGAACATGGACCCGCCCGAGCACTCCCGGGTCCGCCAGATCGTCCAGCGCGGCTTCACCCCGCGCGCGATCCGCTCCCTGGAGAACGCGCTGCGCGACCGCGCCCGCTCCATCGTGGACGCGGCCCTGTCGGAAGCCAACAAGAACAACGGCGCCTTCGACTTCGTCACCAATATCGCCGTCGAGCTCCCCCTCCAGGCGATCGCCGAGCTCATCGGCGTCCCCCAGGAGGACCGGACCAAGATCTTCGACTGGTCCAACAAGATGGCGGCGTACGACGATCCGGAGTACGCGATCACCGAGGAGATCGGCGCCGAGGCGGCGATGGAGCTGGTGTCGTACGCGATGAACCTCGCGGCCGCCCGCAAGGAGTGCCCGGCCAAGGACATCGTGTCGCAGCTGGTCGCGGCCGAGGGCGAGGGCAATCTGCTCTCGGACGAGTTCGGCTTCTTCGTCATCCTGCTCGCGGTGGCGGGCAACGAGACGACCCGCAACGCGATCAGCCACGGCATGCACGCGTTCCTGACCAACCCCGACCAGTGGGAACTCTACAAACGCGAGCGCCCCGCCACCGCGGCCGAGGAGATTGTGCGCTGGGCCACCCCCGTCGTCGCCTTCCAGCGCACGGCGACCCAGGACACCGAGCTTGCCGGCCAGAAGATCACGGCGGGCGACCGCGTCGGCATCTTCTACTCCTCCGCCAACAACGACCCCGAGGTCTTCGAGCACCCGGAACGCTTCGACATCACCCGGGACCCCAACCCCCACCTCGGCTTCGGCGGCGGCGGCCCGCACTTTTGCCTCGGCAAGTCCCTCGCCGTCCTCGAAATCAACCTGATCTTCAACGCCATCGCGGACGTCCTGCCCGATCTACGCCTCGCAGGCGAGCCACGCCGGCTCCGCTCGGCCTGGCTCAACGGCATCAAGGGCCTTGCAGTGACCCGTAGTTGACCACTCCGACCACCCGACCCCCGAACCGGACCGCCCGCCCCCGATCCCGACCGCCCGGCCCCCGAACCAAGCCACCCAGCCACCCGGCCCCGAACCAGGAGACAGGGTCCGTCCCCCTACGCCCCGGCCCCTGTCTCCTCTCGCCCGACTCATTCACGACTGGTTCGCGACTGGTTCGCGACTGGTTCGCGACTGGTTCGCGACTGGTTCGCCCCTGGTTCGCGGCTCGTTACGCTCGCTCCATGATCCAGTCGGACGACACGGGGCAGAGCTGGGGCGCGACCCGGCTGTGGGTGGAGAAGAGCCTGGGCGGCAGCGCGACCGTCGAGGGGGCGGTCGCGCTGCGCGGCGGGTGGAGCTCCGAGATGCGGCGCCTTCGCATCGGCGGCGAGCGGCCGCGCTCCGTCGTCCTGCGCTCCTTCGTCAAGCAGTTCTACGTCCGGGCCGCCCCCGGGCTGCTCCTGCGCGAGGCCGATGTGCTGACCCTGCTCGGCCGCACCCCGGTGCCCGCCGCCCAGCTCATTGCCGTCGACCCGGACGGCTCGCACTGCGACCACCCTTCGCTGCTCATGTCGCTGCTCCCCGGCACCGTACGCATCGACGACGCGGGCGCCGCCGAGCGGGCGCCGCTTCTCGCCCGCCACCTCCTCGACATCCACCGCATCGAGGTCGCCGAGGATGACCGGCCGCGCACCTATGAGGCCTGGACCGCCCCGGACCGCGTACGGGTGCCCGAAACCACCCGCCGACCCGAGCTCTGGCAGCGTGCCGTCGACGTGATCCGGCGCCAACCTCCCGCGTACCGGCCGGTGTTCCTGCACCGCGACTTCCACCCCGGCAACGTCCTGTTCGCCGGCGCCGGGGCCGACCTGCGCGTGAGCGGTGTGGTCGACTGGGTCGAGACCTCCTGGGGCCCCGCCGATCTCGACGTGGCCCACTGCTCGACCAACCTCGCGCTGCTGCACGGCATCCCGGCCGGCCTCGGCTTCGCCGAGCGGTACGGCGCGGCCGGCGGCCGGCTCGCGCTCGATCCGGACGACCGGCTGTACTGGCGGCTCCTCGACGCCCTCGCCTTCGCCCCGGACGCCGAAAAGGTCGCCGTGTCCTGGCGCGCCCTCGGCCGCGACGACCTGACCCCCGATGTCGTCGGGCGACGCCTGGAGGAGTACATCGAGGCCGTGCTCGACCAGGGTCACTAGACGGCGGACTCACGGCGAACGCCTCTTGCCTGCCCTCTCATCCTGCTGAAACAGTTGCCTCAGACCCACCTCGCGACGGAATCGGCAGGATCATGGACGCACAACCACTGGATCAGCACCTTCGGGCCACTCCCGCCGAACCCGGACAAACCCCGGCCGAGCCGCCCGCCACGGAGCTGACGGTCACCGATCGGACCCGGCACCGGCGGCTGCGCGACCAGGGCAGCACGCGCGCCGCCGACCTCGACGCGATCCTCCGCGCCGGCTTCGTCTGCCACCTCGGGGTCGTCGTCGACGGCGCCCCGATGGTGGTGCCGACGGTGTACGGCGTGGACTTCGACCGCCGGACGCTGTTCGTGCACGGCTCGGTCGCGAGCCGCAGCATCGTGCGGGCGCCGCAGGCCACGGTGTGCGTGACCGTGACGCACATCGACGGGCTCGTGCTCGCCCGCTCGGTCTTCGAGCACGGGGTCAACTACCGCAGCGCGATGATCTACGCCGTGCCCCGGCTGATCACCGAGGGCGACGAGCTGCTGCACGGGCTCAGGGTCCTGACCGAGCACTGCGCGCCCGGCCAGTGGGAGTACGCCCGACGCCCCAACTCCAAGGAACTGGCGGCCACTTCACTGCTCGCCCTCTCCCTCGACGAGGCGTCCGTCAAGGTGGCGTCGGGGCCGCCCGACGACGCCGATGGGCCCGACGGACAGCTCGGCCTGTGGGCGGGAGTGATCCCCGTGCACACCCGCTTCGGTGCGCCCGAGCCCGACCCCGCCCTGCCCGCGGACATCGCCGTACCCAGCCATGTCTCGGCGCTCGGCGGCGGCTCCGCCGGCTGAGGCCCCCGCGGCCCCGGCCCGCCCCGGCCCGCGCAGCACCGGAACAACCGGAACCGGAGGTGCCGCGCCGTCGTCGTAGCTCCCGTCGGTCGACTGCGTCGATCGTCTGTCGGAGCGATCACACGGGGGTACGAGGGCATGACGGGCACGCGAGGACTGTGGCGGCGGGCGCTGCTCGTGGCGTTGGCGCTGGTCGCGCTGCAACTGGGCTCGCTCGTGGCGCCCGCGTACGCCTGCGGCTGTGGGGCGATGGTGCCGCAGAGCGGGCGGCAGCTGAGCGTGCGCCAGGAGACCTCGGCCGTCCGGTGGGACGGCCGGAGCGAGCAGATCGTCATGCGGCTCACGGTCGACGGCAACGCACCACGCGCCGCGTGGATCATGCCGGTGCCCAGCCGGGCGACGGTGAAGCTGGGCGACCGGCACCTCTTCGACCAGCTGGAAGAGATCTCCGCACCCGTGCACCGCACCCGCTCCTACTTCTGGCCCAAGGACGGCGACTGGCCCTTCGCCGAGGACCGCAGCGTGGGCGACGGCGCGCCGCGCGCGGCCGCGAAGCCCCCCGTGGAGGTGGTCGGCAGGGAGCGTCTCGGCCCGTTCGACGTGGCCAGGCTCACCGCGACCGACCCGACGGCGCTGCGCGACTGGCTCGCGCACAACGGCTTCGAGCTGCCGCAGGCCCTCGCCACCGAACTGCGGCCCTACGTCGACCAGAAGTGGGAGTACGTGGCGATCCGGCTCGCCCCCGACCAGGTGGGCCAGACGCTGGGCGGGCCGCTCGACCCGCTGAGCCTGACCTTCGCCAGCGACCGTCCCGTCTACCCGATGCGGCTCTCGCGCCTCGCCAGGACCCCGCAGACGCTGAACCTGTACCTGCTGGGCACCCACCGTATGGAGACGGCGTCCGCCATCGGAGGCTACGAGCCGCAGACGCTCTTCGCGGGCCGGGTCACACATCCGGGTGGCGCGCTGGGCGACCTGACGGGGCAGGCGCCGTCGGTGTACGTGACCGCGCTGACCCAGTACTTCGCTCAGCCTTCCAAGATCACCGGCGATCACGAGATCCGCCAGGCGCCCACTGACACGCCATTCCAACGCGCCTGGTACACCGAGGAGTTGATGACCGTGGGCGGCGCCCCGGCCTGGCTCGTCACAGTGGTGGGCGGCGCCCTGGTGGTGGCCGCGGGGGCGGGCCTGACCGTGTGGCGGCTGCGGGCCCGCCGGGTGGCCCCGGCTCCGTACCGGAACGCCGTGTAGCACACTGAGCGCAGATGGACGAGGCGAAGGCGCCACCCCGGCGCCCGCCGATGTGACGAGAGGTGTCGCGTGCCCAGCGTCGTAAAGATCAACGTACTGACCGTGCCGGACGAGCAGCGTGAGGTCCTGGAGAAGCGGTTCGCCTCGCGGGCCGGGTCCGTGGAGAACTCCGACGGCTTCGAGTGGTTCGAGCTGCTGCGCCCGGCGGAGGGCACCGACCAGTACCTGGTCTACACCCGCTGGCGCAGCGAGGAGGACTTCCAGAACTGGATGGCCACGTCGATGCGGGGCGCGCACGGCGGCGGTCAGGGTCAGGGCGGTGCACACGGCGGCGCCCAGGGTGAGGGCGGCGAGCGGCCCAAGCCGGCGGCGTCCGGTTCCACGCTGTGGTCGTTCGAGGTCGTGCAGCAGGCGGCGCCCAAGGCCTGAGCGGGCCGGCCGTTTTAATTCGGTGGCCGGGGCCCGCGCCCTCGGGATAGGCAGGGCCCATGAGCTGGATCATGGCCGCCGAGCGGCCCGACACCCCCGATGCGAGCCTGTTGCGCCGCGCGTACTACGACGAGGTGGCGAGCCGGTGGTACGGCAGGCCCGCCACCGCCGCGGAGATCGAGCAGGGCCTCACCGACGACGGCGCCGATCAACTCGCCCTGCCCACGGGCGACTTCGTGGTCGGGCGGTACGAGGGGCGGCCGGCGGCGTGCGGGGGCGTGCTGCTCTTCGCGAAGGCGCCCCTCATCGACGGGTCGTCCCCGGCCACCGCCGAACTCACCCGGGTCTTCGTCCGCCCCTTCGCGCGCGGGACCGGGGGCGGCGGGGCCCTGCTCCACGCCCTGGAGGACGCGGCCCGTCGCCTCGGGGCGCGCCGCATTGCCCTGGACACCCGGCACGACCTGGTCGAGGCGCGGGGCCTGTACACAAAACACGGCTACCGCGAGGTGGCTCCGTACAGCGAGGGCCCGTACAGCGAACGCTGGTTCGCGAAGGAGCTGTAGCGCGCGGGACCGCCCGCCATGGCGACGGGTGGGCCTGGGCCGCGCACGTCACCGTGGCCTACGGCGGCGGGTGGGCCCGAGCCCCGGACGTCACCGCGCCCCACGACTCCCCGTGGCCTACGACTCCCCGTGCCCCGACTCCCCGTACCCCTGGGTCCTGAGGTCCTGGCGGGCCAGCGGTGTGTGGGGCTGTTCCTCGTCGGAGCCGGACAGCTCCGAGGAGAGCTCCCTCACCAGCTTCACCAGGTCGGTGGGGCGCCCCGGGCCCCACCAGTCGCCGAGCAGCTCGGCCAGGGACTCCTCGCGTGCCGCCGAAAGCCGCACCGCGATGCCCCGGCCCTCGTCGGTCAGGACCAGCGGCATGCCGTCGCGCTCGGCGAGCCCGCGCTCCTCGACCTGGCGGGCCGCCTCCGTGATCACATGCAGGGGTACGGGGCTGCGCTCGGCGAGCACCCCGGGGTCGGCGGATCCGTACTTGTTGATGCGCAGAAGCAGCCAGCTGGCCGCGGGCAGCAGATCGAGGTCGGCCTTGCGCGTGATCGTCTCGTAGATCTCGCGGCGCCCCTCGCGGGTGCCGAGCACCGAAAGGGCCCGCGCGCACTCGTCGTACGAGGACCGCTCGACGGGGTTCGAGGCGAGGGTCTGGCTCGTGTCGGGCGCGGTGACCGCACCCCGCAGCTTGTCCTCCTTGAGGAACCACGCGGTCACGAACGCGAGGAGCACGACCGGCGCCGCGTACAGGAAGACATCGGTGATGGACGAGGCGTACGCATGCAGCACCGGCGCGCGTGCGGCGGGCGGGAGCAGTCCGATGGTGTGCGGGTCGGCCGAGATGGTGCCGGGGCCCACCCCGGGCGGAAGTTGCTGCCCGGCGAGGGCGTCGGAGAGTTTCCCGGTGAGCCGGTTGGTGAAGATCGTGCCGAAGATGGCGACGCCGAACGAGGCCCCGATGGAGCGGAAGAAGGTGGCGCCGGAGGTGGCGACGCCCAGGTCCGCGTAGTCGACCGCGTTCTGCACCACCAGGACCAGGACCTGCATGACGAGACCGAGGCCGGCGCCGAACACGAAGAAGTAGACACTCATCTCCCAGGTGGAGCTGGTCTCGGTGAGCCGGTGCAGGAGGAGCAGGCCGATCGTGGTGACCGCGGTGCCCGCGATGGGAAAGGCCTTCCAGCGTCCCGTGCGGGACACGATCTGGCCGGACGCCGTCGAGGTCAGCAGCATGCCGAGCACCATCGGCAGCATGTGCACCCCGGACATGGTGGGCGAGATGCCCTGCACGACCTGGAGGAACGTCGGCAGGTATGTCATCGCGCCGAACATGGCGAAGCCCACGATGAAGCTGATGAGCGCGACGAGACTGAAGGTGCGGATGCGGAACAGCTTCAGCGGCAGGACCGGCTCGACCGCCCTGCGCTCCACCGCGACGAACGCCACGAGCAGGACGAGGCCGAGCACCGCGAGCCCGATGATCTGCGCGGAGGCCCAGGGCCAGGTCGTACCGCCGAGCGAGGCGACCAGAACCAGGCAGGTCGCGACGGAGGCGATGAGGAAGGTGCCCAGGTAGTCGATGGTGTGCCGGGTGCCGCGCGCCGGGATGTGCAGGACGGCGGCGATGACCGCGAGCGCGATGACGCCGATGGGCAGGTTGATGTAGAACACCCAGCGCCAGCTGAGCTGCTCGGTGAAGAACCCGCCGAGCAGGGGGCCGAGCACGCTGGTCGCGCCGAAGACCGCGCCGAACAGGCCCTGGTACTTGCCGCGCTCGCGGGGCGAGACGAGGTCGCCGACGATCGCCATGGACAGGACCATGAGTCCGCCACCGCCGAGGCCCTGGAGTGCGCGGAAGCCGATCAGCTCGCCCATGTTCTGCGCCACGCCGCACAGCGCGGAACCGATGAGGAAGATGACGATGGCCGCCTGGAACAGCTTCTTGCGGCCGTACTGGTCACCGAGCTTGCCCCAGAGCGGGGTGGCCGCGGTGGACGCCAGCATGTACGCCGTGACCACCCACGACAGGTGCTCCATCCCGCCCAGGTCACTGACGATGGTCGGCAGCGCCGTCGAGACGATCGTCTGGTCGAGCGCGGCGAGCAGCATGCCGAGCAGCAGCGCTCCGATGGCGACCATCACGGTCCGCCGTTCGTGCCCCGCACCGGGGGCGACGGTGGCGGGAGCGGTTCCCTGAGCCATGGCCCACGTCCCATCCGTTCGGGTACTCGGATCCGTTGGTGTGCTCGGATCCGTTGGCGCTCGGATCCGCACACACCATCTTGATCGGAATGTACGGAAATGGCCTGCCGGGGCGAGCCACAGCCCCCGGGTGCCCGCGGGCCGCCGGGCATAATCGCTCGCAGTCCAAGGGGAGGGGACCCGACGATGACCGGACACGGCTGTCCTGAATGCGGCGCGGAACGCGGGGTGGACGGCAGACCCGGCTGCGCCTGCGCCGTACGCGCGGCCGAGACCCTGCATGCCGAACGCTCGGCGGAGGCCGCCGCGTCGGAAGAGTTCGATCCGCTGCGCATCCGGCCGTACGTCGTCCTGCCGAACGGGGCGGCTTCGGCGGACGAGGGGCCTGCGCCTGACGGGGGGCCTGCGCCTGACGGGAACCCTTTGGTTGCTGGAGTGGCTGCTGGGGCTTCCGGTGGTGTCGACGGCGTCGACGGCGTCGTCAGCGATGGTTCCTCCGGTGCCGGTGTCCACAGCGGTGTCGACACCGGCATCGGTGTCGACACCGGCATCGACACCGGCATCGACCGGACCATGCAGCTCGGGGTGGTCGCCCCGGCCACGGAGGACTCGGCCGGTCAGGGAGCCGCCGGGCAGGTCTCCGCCGGGGGCGGCGGCGGGGTCGCGGCCACGGTGCCGTACCCCGCGCACCACACCTCCGGCTCCCCCCGCCCCGCGGGCCCCCGGCCCCGCAGGCCCCGCAGGCGGCGTCGGCTCGCCGCGCTGACCGTCGGGGCCGCCACCGCCGTCGTCGTCGCCACGGCGGCCTTCGCGAGCACTCTGTTCGCCGACGACGCGACACCGAAGCAGGCGCTGCCCGATGCCGTGGACACCGGCGTCCCGTACAGCGGCGCCGACACCGGGTCCGCGACGCCGTCGGCCACCGCATCGCGTACGAGGAAGCAGGCGCCGAGCCACTCCGCCTCCGCGTCCGCGTCGATGCCGCCCTCGCCGTCCGCGTCCGCCTCCGCGTCGAAGGCCGCCGCACCGGGCCCGTCGAAGTCCGCGCCCGCGGCGCCGTCGCCCTCCGCATCGTCCTCGCGTGCCCCCGAGGGCAAGCCGGTCGCGCCGCCGCAGAGCCGGACGCTGCGGCGGGGCGACAGCGGGCCCGATGTGCTCGAACTCCAGGAGCGGCTCAGCCAGTTGGGCCTCTACAACGGCAGCGTCGACGGCGGCTTCGGTTCGCGGACGGAGCGCTCGGTACGCGACTTCCAGTCCTATACGGGTGTCACGGGCGACCCGGCCGGGGTGTACGGGCCGCCGACGCGGCGCGCGCTCGAATCCATGACGGACCAGCCCTAGGACCGCCCGGGTGGCACAACCCCCTCCTCGTTTTGTATCGTGGTGGAACAAAGTGATCCCTGCCTGTACTCCCTGACCGGCGGGCGGGGGTCACCTTTGTTTTTCCGTGCCCCCCATGCGCCGTCCCGCGCTACTGGAGTCCGCCGATGTCGGCCAGCACCACGACCACCACCGTCCTGACCGCCCGCGCCCTCCTCTTGGACATGGACGGCACGATCGTGAACTCCGACGCCGTGGTCGAGCGCTGCTGGCGGCGCTGGGCCGAGCGCCACGGCCTCGACCCCGAGGCCGCCCTCAAGGTCGTCCACGGCCGTCAGGGCTACGCCACGATGGCCGTGCTGCTCCCGGAGCGCCCGATGGAGCAGAACCACGCGGACAACAAGGTGATGCTCGCCGAGGAGACCGCGGACACCGACGGCGTCGTGCCGGTCGGGGGCGCCGGTGCCTTCATGGCGGCCATCGCCGAGCTGCCGCACGCCCTGGTCACCTCCGCCGACGCGGCGCTCGCCCGGGCCCGTATGACAGCCGCTGGGCTGCCGATGCCCGAGGTGCGGATCACGGCCGAGTCGGTGGGCGCGAGCAAGCCGGATCCGGAGGGCTTCCTCAAGGGCGCCGCCGAGCTGGGCTTCGCCCCGGCGGACTGCGTCGTCTTCGAGGACTCCGAGGCCGGCATCGCGGCGGGCCGTGCCGCGGGGATGCGCGTCGTGGGCGTGGGCCCGCGGGCGGGTGCCCATCAGCCCACCGTCCACGTTCCCGACCTCACGCATCTCACCGTCACCGCCGGGGCGGACGGCACCCTGCGCCTGGAGATCGCCGGCTGAGCAGCCGCCCCCGTACAAACGGCCCCCGTCCTACCACGGGGGCCGTTTTCGCATCCCGGATACGCTCCGAGGGGCGCGGGCTGCACCCGTTGCGCGGCTCCGCCGCGGTGGGGGTGTCTGCCCGGCAGAGAGTGCCCTACGGGCTCCGCCGTGGTGGGGCCCCAGGTGGGCTGACCGCGGCAGGATGCCGGCCCGCATGGGCAACCTCAGCCTGTCAATGGGGGTTCCCCCTGGCCCTTAAGGCCTTGGGGGA
>NZ_JBEZKW010000054.1:0-50888 GCF_040651795.1 Streptomyces sp. NPDC048361 | reverse complement strand
TGGGGCAACCCCCCGGGGCCTGGGGCAGAGCCCCAGCAACCCCGGCTTTCGTCTGCACACCGTGCTGGGGCACCCGCGCAGTTCCCCGCGCCCCCCGTAGGGCACCCGGCACCGACCACTCGCACCCCCTAGGGCACCCGGCACCGAGCGGTCGCGCCCATAGGGCACCCGGGTGCCGAAACGGTTGCGCGGGCGGGGGCGGGGGCGCACGGCGCCGCCCCCGCAGGGGCAACCCGCCCCGCTACCCTCAGCCGCATGCCGCACAACGACCCCCTGCGCGCCCGCTGGCACACCACCCTCCTCGCCGCCCGCCCCGGAAGGCCCGCCACCGGCCCGGAATCGACCCCGCCCCCGGACCCCGCCCCGTACGGCGAGAACCTCCTGACCCGCTGGGCCGAGCCGCAGCGCCGCTACCACACCACCGCCCACCTCACCGCCGTGCTGGACCACATCGACGTGCTCCAGGAGTACGCCGCCGACCCCGACCTCGTCCGCCTCGCCGCCTGGTTCCACGATGCCGTGTACCTCCCGGACCGCTCGGAGAACGAGGAGCGCTCGGCCCGTCTCGCCGAACGCGCGCTGCCGGAAGCGGGGTTGACGCCGGAGGCAACCGCGGAGGTCGCGCGCCTGGTGCGCCTCACCGTCACCCACGCCCCCGAGGACGGCGACAGCAACGGCGCGGTCCTGTGCGACGCGGACCTCGCGATCCTGGCCGCCACCCCGCAGGCGTACACCGCGTACGCCGACTCCGTACGCGAGGAGTACGCCTTCGTGCCGGACGAGGCGTTCCGCGCGGGCCGGGCCGCGGTTCTGCGCCAACTGCTCGACCTGCCCATGCTGTTCCACACCCCGTACGGCCAACACGAGTGGCAGAGCCCGGCTCAAGCAAATCTCCGGGCGGAACTGGCCCGGCTCACCGCATAATCGGCGCGGGCCCGCACTGGCTCAACTCCCCGCCCGCCGACGCAAAGCAGGTACCCCGCGTGCTCCCCGTGACAGTCATGGCCGACCGCGTCACCCTCCACGAACTGACCCGCGCGTCGGCGGCGGAGCTCAGCGACGGCGGGAGCGGCGGCTGGCAGTGGGCACCCGGCGGCCCCGACGAGGGCAGCCGTTTCGCCGCGGGGAAGATGCTCTCCGGCATGGACGCCGGCCGGCATCGCACGGGCTGGGGCGCGTACGTCGTCGTACGCACCGAGGACGGCCGCGCCATCGGCGGCATCGGGTTCCACGGTCCGCCGGAGGACGGCCGCGTCGAGGTCGGCTACGACCTGGCGGAGTCCGTACGGGGCCACGGGTACGCGACGGAGGCGCTGTGCGCCTTGACGGCGTGGGCGCTGTCCCAGCCCGACGTCCAGACCGTGTACGCCACGACGGACGCGGACAACACGGCCTCGCAGCGCGTCCTGGACCGCGCGGGGTTCCGCCGCATCGGTGACACCCCGCGGCCGATCGGCGGCCGCGAGTCCCAGCACCTCTACGAACAGTCCGCACCGTAAATTCCCCCGGCCGGCCGCACCCGCCTTTGCGCCCGGTCGAGCTGCCCCCCGGCCCCGCCACGGTGGACTCCCGGTCGGTCCTGGGTGCCCTGTGGACGGCTCGGGGCGCCCTACCAGGGGCGCGGGGAACTGCGCGACCAGCCACGCACGCCCCCCACCCGAAAGCCCACAGCCGAAGCCCACACCCGAAACGCGCCCACGAAACCCGCCCACGAAACCCGCCCCCGAAACCCGCCCCCGAAACCCCCAGGGAATACCACCCGCACCCCCACCCGTTGGCAACGGATATGCCCGCCGAGCCCATACCCAAGCCCGTGCCCGCACCCACACCCCGAGCCGCACCCTCAGCCGACCCGGCCCCAGCCAGGCCAGGTGGAGCCACGCCCCCAGCCGGCCGGGGCGCGGCCGGCCCAACCCCCCTGCCCCCCGCCCAAGGGGCCCGCATGCCGCTGGCCGTCTACATCCTCGGCCTCTCCGTCTTCGCACTCGGCACGAGCGAGTTCATGCTCACCGGGCTGCTCCCCGCCATCGCCGACGACATGAGCGTGTCGATCCCGCAGGCGGGCCTGCTGATCTCGGCCTTCGCCATCGGCATGGTCGTGGGCGCCCCCCTCCTCGCCGTGGCCACCCTGCGCCTGCCCCGACGCACCACCCTCCTCGCTCTGATCACAGTGTTCGGCCTCGGCCAGGTCGCGGGCGCGCTGGCCCCGAACTACGCCCTTCTCTTCGCCTCGCGGATCGTGTCCGCGCTGGCCTGCGCCGGGTTCTGGGCGGTCGGCGCGGCCGTCGCCATCGCGATGGTGCCGATGAACGCGCGGGCCCGCGCGATGGCCGTCATGATCGGCGGTCTGTCGATCGCGAACGTCCTCGGCGTGCCGCTCGGCGCCCTGCTCGGCGACGGCCTCGGCTGGCGTTCGGCGTTCTGGGCGGTCGGCGCCGCCTCCGCCATCGCCCTGGTCGGCATCCTGACCCGTATCCCGCGCATCCCACTGCCCGCCGAGAAGCCCCGGCTCAAGCAGGAGCTGCGGATCTACCGCGACCCGCAGGTGCTGCTCTCCGTAGCGATCACCGCACTCGCCGCGGGCGGCGTGTTCTGCGCGTTCAGCTACCTCAAGCCGCTGCTCACGGACGTCGCGCACGTGGACGCCGGCTGGGTACCGGCCGTGCTCGGCCTGTTCGGAGTGGGCGCGCTCATCGGTACGACGATCGGCGGCCGGGTCGCCGACGCGCACCTGTTCGGCGTACTGCTCGGCGGCATCACCGCCTCGACGGCGTTCCTGGTCGCGCTCGCGCTGTTCGCCTCGACGCCCGCCGTCGCGATCACCCTGGCGTTCCTGCTGGGCTGCTCGGCGTTCTTCACCGCGCCCGCGCTCAACGCCCGCATGTTCAACGTCGGCGGGGCCGCCCCGACGCTGGCCGGCGCCACGACGACGTCCTCGTTCAACCTGGGCAACACCGCGGGCCCCTGGCTCGGCGGCATCGTGATCAGCGCGAACCTCGGCTACGCCGCCACGGCGTGGGCGGGCGCCGCGATGACGATCCTCGCTCTGGCCCTGGTCACGGCGTCGCTGCGGCTGCACAAGTCCCAGTCCCGCGTGGTGGCCCGCTCGGCCGACACCCCGGCCCACCAGACAGCTGCCCCCGCCCACCAGGCGGCCGCCGACCAGGTACCCGCCCCCGCAACCGCCCCGTCGCGCGCACAGGTGTGACCGGGCACAAGCAAAGCGCCCCGCACCCGATCGCTCGGGTACGGGGCGCTTCCGCGTGGTTCCCGGCCGCTGGGGCCGGGTCAGCGCTTAGGCAGGGGTGACGTTCTCCGCCTGCGGACCCTTCGGGCCCTGGGTGACGTCGAAGTTGACCTGCTGGTTCTCCTGCAGCTCACGGAAGCCGGTGGAGTTGATGGCCGAGTAGTGGACGAAAACGTCCGGGCCGCCGCCGTCCTGCGCGATGAAGCCGAAGCCCTTTTCGGCGTTGAACCACTTCACGGTGCCGGTTGCCATGTGTTTCCCCTGTCGAGGATCGCGGGGTACTGGCTTGTCAGTACCCCTGGGTGAGGTGATCGCCCTGGTCCTCGGACATTGCTGCACAGCAAACGCCCACGGCGTAAACCGCGGGCGTTGAGACTTCGGAACCACGACTACTGGCAAGGAAGTTAGCCGATCCGCGATCGTCTGGCTACGGGCCGCAGCCGAACCGGGGACAACTTCCGGCCAAGCAGGTGCCTCGAAGGCCCCTGGAAGGCCCTGCGCATGCCCCCCCGAAGCCTCCTCGAAGGCCCCCCGAAGGCCGCTCGAAGGCTCCTCGAAGGCTCCTCCGGCCAGGGGACGCCTCCGCGGACTCCTCCCCCTCAGGCCGGTCGCCCCTTGGGCCGCCGCAGCCCCGCCACCGTCAGACGGCGTACGAGCTCCTTCGAGCCGATCTCCACCGCACCCGCGCGCACCGCGTCCTCGTACCGGTGGGACGGCACGTCGTAGTGATCGCGTTCGAAGGCGCGGGGCGGGCACCCGATCGACGCCGCGAAGGCGTGCAGTTCCTCGTACGAGTCGTCGCTGACCAGATGCGACCACATACGGCCGTGTCCCGGCCAGGTCGGCGGGTCGATGTAGAGCGTCATCCGCCGAGCCCGCCCGCCGCTCCCCCGCCGAGCGCGCCGACGGGCGCCACCACGACACCCGCCTTGCCGCAGACCCAGTGCGGGTCGGCCCCGAGCTCCGGCTCCACGTCGAGCGCGTGCGGGTCGCCCCCGTCGCACACCGGGCACAGCGGCCAGCGACCGTACCGCTCAAGAAGGGCGTCCTGTACGTCCTGGGCGACGAGCCCGGCGACGTACTCCGTGCCCTCCGGCCACTGCTCCACCCACCAGCGCCGATGGGTCACCGCGTCCTCGACCAGCGAGACGACGTCGGCGTGCGCCACGTCGCGCGCCGCCAGGTCGGCCAGGACCAGGGCGCGCGCGGCGTGCAGGGCTTGCTCAAGAGGTTGTACGTCGTCCATGCCCCCATTGTCTCCCGAGTCGCGCCAGGCCTCCCGGGCTGGGCAATCGGCCATGCCCGGGCGGGCGCCCAGGGAGCGGGGGCCCGAACCCGACAGCCCCGGAGGGGACGGACGGGGGCCCGATCCCCCGGCAGCGCCATAGGGGACGGACCCCGAACCCGACAGCCCCGGAGGGGACCGGGGGGGGGAGCCAAGCCCGGCCTCCCTGGGGGTTGACCGGAGAAGATGCCGAAAATATCTTTCAAAGGTGACCAATGTCGTGAAGGAAAGTTTCAGAGACGGCACTCCGCCCGCCCCCGCGGCCCTCGCCGCCAAGGTGCGCACGCTCGCGCCGTCCATGACCCGCTCCATGCAGCGGGTCGCCGAGGCCGTCGCCGGCGACCCGGCCGGCTGCGCGGCCCTCACGGTCACCGGCCTCGCCGGCCTCACCGGCACCAGCGAGGCCACCGTGGTGCGCACCGCCCGCCTCCTGGGCTACCCCGGCTACCGCGACCTGCGCCTCGCACTCGCCGGCCTCGCCGCCCAGCAGCAGTCGGGCCGGGCCCCCGCGGTCACCGCCGACATAGCCGTCGACGACCCGATCGCGGATGTCGTCGCCAAGCTGGCCTACGACGAGCAGCAGACCCTCGCCGACACCGCGGCCGCCCTCGACACCGTCCAACTGGGCGCGGCAGTGGGAGCGTTGGCGGGCGCCCGGCGCATCGACGTCTACGGGGCCGGGGCCTCGTCCCTCGTCGGCCAGGATCTCGCGCAGAAACTCCTGCGCATCGGCCTGATCGCGCACGCCCACACCGACCCCCACCTCGCGGTCACCAACGCCGTACAGCTGCGCTCCGGCGACGCGGCCGTCGCGATCACCCACTCCGGTTCGACGAGCGACGTCATAGAGCCGCTGCGGGTCGCCTTCGACCACGGCGCCACCACGATCGCGATCACCGGCCGCCCCGACGGCGCGGTCTCGCAGTACGCCGACCACGTACTGACCACGTCCACGGCGCGCGAGAGCGAGCTGCGCCCCGCCGCCATGTCGTCCCGGACGAGCCAACTCCTCGTTGTGGACTGCCTGTTCATCGGCATCGCGCAACGCACGTACGAGACGGCGGCGCCCGCACTCGCCGCTTCTTACGAGGCCCTCGCCCACCGCCACAACCCGCGCCCGCGCTGACGGCCCGGACGCCACACGCCCCCACACCCCTCCCCACATCCCCCGCCCCCGCACCCGCACCCCCGCCCGGACCGGTACGCAGAGAAAGAGCCACCGCCACCATGACCACCCAGGACCAGGCCAAGGACCAGCGCCACGACGAGTACCAGCGGCACGACGCGGCGGCCGGCCACCGCGAGGACTACGCCGAGCTGCGCGCCCAGCTGGCCACGCTCACCACCGAGGCGTTCCGGCCGGAGCTCGCGGACATCGACCGGCTGCCCACCGCCGAGATCGCGGCGATCATGAACGGCGAGGACGTCACCGTCCCGGCCGCCGTGGCCGAGCAGCTCCCGGCCATCGCGGCCGCGATCGACGCCACGGCCGAGCGGATGGCGCGCGGCGGCCGGCTCGTCTACGCGGGCGCCGGCACGGCGGGGCGGCTCGGCGTCCTGGACGCGAGCGAGTGCCCGCCCACCTTCAACACCGACCCGTCGCAGGTCGTCGGCCTGATCGCGGGCGGCCCGTCGGCGATGGTCAAGGCGGTGGAAGGCGCCGAGGACTCACGGCAGTTGGCGGCGGAGGACCTGGACGCCCTGGGCCTCGCCGACTGCGACACCGTCGTCGGCATCTCGGCATCGGGCCGCACCCCGTACGCGATCGGCGCGGTCGAGCACGCGCGGCGCCTGGGCGCCCTCACGATCGGCCTGTCCTGCAACGCGGACAGCGAGCTGGCGGCGGCGGCCGAGCACGGCATCGAGGTCGTGGTGGGCCCGGAGCTCCTGACCGGCTCGACCCGCCTGAAGTCGGGCACGGCTCAGAAGCTGGTCCTCAACATGATCTCGACGATCACGATGATCCGGCTCGGCAAGACGTACGGAAACCTGATGGTCGACGTACGGGCCTCCAACGAGAAGCTCCGCGCCCGCTCGCGTCGCATCGTGGCGCTGGCGACGGGCGCGGACGACGCCGAGATCGAGGCCGCGCTCGCCGCGACGGACGGCGAAGTGAAGAACGCGATCCTGGTCATCCTCGGGGGCGTGAGGGGCGACACGGCAGCCGAACTCCTGACCAGGACCGGCGGCCACCTGCGCGCAGCCCTACAGGCAGCTGTTTCCTGACCCTGCCGCCCGTCTGGCCCCCTCGGTGGCCCCTCCCCCACGGCGGCCCCCTCCCCCTCCCTACAGGACCCCTCCCCCCGCGACTCTCCACAGCAAGGCACCCGCACCATGGCACCAGAGAACAAGGACCGCGCCCCAGAGGCCAAGGACCGCGCCCCGGAGACCAAAAACCGCGTCATCGCCGCCGCGATCCTCCCGCTCGTCGGTGGTCCCCGGAACATCGCCTCGATCGCCCACTGCATGACGAGGCTCAGACTCGGCCTGCAGGACCGCGCCTTGGTCGAGGACGAGGCCCTGAAGGCACTGCCCTCCGTGCTGGGCGTGGTCGAGGACGACACGTACCAGATCGTGCTCGGCCCGGGAACGGTGGCGAGGGTGGCCCCGGAGTTCGAAGCGCTGGTGGCCGCGGAAGCAGCCCAACAACCGCGTACAGCAACCGAGTTGGCGGCGCGAGGAGCGGATCTGAAGGCGTCCGCCAAGGCGAGGAACGCGACCCCCACCAAACTCCTCCTCCGCAGGATCGCGAACATCTTCGTCCCGCTCATCCCGGCACTGATCGGCTGCGGCATCATCGCGGGCCTCAACGGCCTGCTGGTGAACCTGGGTTGGCTGCCGGGCCTGACCCCCGCGCTGGCCGCGATCGCCTCGGGGTTCATGGCGCTGATCGCGGTGTTCGTCGGCTACAACACGGCGAGCGAGTTCGGCGGCACGCCGGTGCTCGGCGGGGCGGTGGCGTCGATCATCGTCTTCGCGGGCGTCGCGAAGATCACCGTCTTCGGCCAGACCCTCGCGCCCGGCCAGGGCGGCGTGCTGGGCGCCCTGGGAGCGGCGCTGCTCGCGGTGTACGTCGAGAAGTGGTGCCGACGCCGCGTCCCGGAGGCCCTGGACGTGCTGGTGACCCCCACCCTGACGGTCCTGATCTCGGGCCTCGTCACCCTGTACGGCCTGATGTTCCTGGCGGGCGAGGTGTCGACGGCCATCGGCCACGGCGCGAACTGGCTCCTGGACCACACGGGCGCCTTCGCGGGCCTGGTCCTGGGCGGCCTGTTCCTCCCCCTGGTCATGCTGGGCCTGCACCAGGCCCTGATCCCGATCCACACCACGCTGATCGAGCAGCAGGGCTACACCGTCCTGCTCCCCATCCTCGCGATGGCCGGCGCCGGCCAGGTGGGCTGCGCGGTGGCGGTGTACCTGCGCGCGAAACACAACGACTCCCTGCGCACCACCATCAGGTCGGCGCTGCCGGCCGGTTTCCTGGGCGTGGGTGAGCCCCTGATCTACGGGGTCTCCCTCCCGCTGGGCCGCCCGTTCATCACGGCGTGCGCGGGCGGCGCGGCGGGCGGCGCGTTCGTGGGCCTGTTCTCCATGCTGGGCGACAAGGTGGGCTCCACGGCGATCGGCCCGTCGGGCTGGGCCCTGTTCCCCCTCCTCCAGGGCAACCACGGCCTGGGCACGACGATCGGGATCTACGCGGGTGGCCTGCTCACGGGCTACGCGGTGGGCTTCGCGGCCACGTACTACTTCGCCTTCACCCGCGAAACCCTGACCGCCCTGAACACCCCGGCCCCCATGAAGCCCGCCCCCGCCTCGCCTCCCGCATCGGCCCTGGAACGAACGGGCGCCTGACCGACCACGCCCACACCGGGGCCGGACCCGGGTCGACCCCATGAACATCCCGTCCTCCGGAGCATCCGGCCCCAGGAGCCGGCCACAAGCGGCCGGCTCCGCCCGCGTTCAGGGACGGGCGTACAGCGACTGAATCTGGGCCGCGGTGAGAGCGGCCGGGTAGGTGTGCACGTCGGACACCGCCCCGTTCATGGCGTCATACGGAAGGTTGGCGGGTTCTCTCGTGGTGACGTTGCCGCCGACGGTGAGAGGAGCCATCGGGTCGTAGGCGGGGTCCTTGTTGGTGGCCGCCTTCTGGGTGAGGACGCCATTGACGTAGAGGGATTGGACGTTGGTGCCGGCGTCGTACACGCCGGTCAAGTGCGTCCAGACACCGGCGACAGGTGCGGGGCCGCCCGTCGCCGCGGGATAGGCGGTGCCGGTCGTGGTGCTGGCCGTGGTGGTCATGAACTGCCAGGAGCCGTCGCTGGTGTAGCCGAGGTAGAACGCCTGATGGTCGGTGGTGCCCTGGCTGACGGCGACCGCAGTGGCGCCGAGGGTGTTGAGCTTGACCCACCCTCGTCCAGCACGACGCCGCCGGGGACACGGCCAAGGACATCACCACCGCCCAGACGTTCGCCCCCGCCGGCCAGGTCAACCAGCGCACCACCGCGCCCGACACGGGCGGCGGGACCGGCGGCGCCCACGCCCTGCTCTCCACCACCGGCAGCGGCCCGGGCAACCCGGGATCGACGGCCTACCAGTACGACGCCGTGGGCGACACCACCGCCGTCACCACCACGGCCGGCACCACATCGCTCACCTGGGATGCGGAGGGCAAGCTCGCCTCCACGTCCGCCACCGAGGGCGGCGGCTCCGCCAGGTACCGCAGGCCCATCGACCCGTTCGGCAACGCCCGCGACACCCGGCCCGCGGCCTGGGCAGGGGACCACGGCTTCGTCGGCGGCATCCAGGACCCGGCAACCGGCCTGACCAACCTCGGCGCCCGTGAGTACCAGCCTTCGAGCGGCCGCTTCATCAGCCCCGACCCCCTCCTCGACACGGCCACGCCACAGCAGTGGAACGGCTACGCGTACAGCAACAACAACCCGGTCAACGAGAGCGACCCGACGGGGCTGCGCTCCGAGTGCGGCCAGAACGGGGGACTCCCCCTGCAGCCCGGACGCGGACCCGGCCGGGGGCGGCTCCGCCATTCACGACCACTGCGGAGACACCAACACCTGCGGCACCCCTCCATGCACCCGCTCCTGCCAGGACATGCAGAAGCCGGACCTCACCACGAAGTCCGGCTACACGGAGATTTACCCGAACGTCGTCATCCGTAATGACACACCGCGCTTCTCGGAATTCCGCCAGGCGTTCTACAGGGAAGTCTTGGCGGATTGCAATGGAGTCGACTACGCCTGGTGGGATCCCATCGCTTATAACTACCCTCTGGCCACAGTGAGGGTAAACGGTTTCATTGCGATGCTTCAACGGGGTATGTTCTCGGCCTGCGCTGAGATTCGCACGTGCGGCCTCAAAGAAACCGCAGCGGCGTCGGCAGCTGTGGCATCCATCAGCATGCTTATGGGAGCAGGCAGGAAAGGAGGGCCGGCCCGAACCTTCACGAACGAAGAACTGGCGGACGTCGAAGCAGTGGCTGCCGGGTGCGCCCCGCTCCAGTTTCGCACCGGACACTGCGGTGAGACTGGCAGGCGGCGCATATACCCGTATCGACCACGTGAAAATCGGCGACAAGGTCCTGGCGACCGATCCGCTAACGGGAAAGACCGAGCCCGAAGCGGTCACCAACGTCATCATCACAACGACGGACAAAGACTTCACGGACCTTGCCGTCGCCACGCCCGGCGGCCCCCGAAGCATCAAGTCCACTCAACACCATCCGTACTGGAGCGAAACCCGCTACCGCTGGATCGACGCGGCCGAACTCCACACCGGTGAAGCCCTCCGCAGCTCCGAGGGACACCTCCAACAGGTCACCGCGGTCCGCAACTACGCGGACCACATCGCCACTTCCAACCTGACAGTCGCCCATCTGCACACGTACTATGTGCTGGCCGGCGTCTCGGCTCTCTTGGTCACAACTCCGACTGCCCAAACCTGATTCCAGTTATCGGGCGCCAGATTGATACGGAAATCGCCCAGGAATGGGAAGCCCATGAGGTTCTGTCCGTTCCCCACTGGACACTCGAGAAAAATGACGCATGGGTATCGCATCCCCCCTGACTGAAGAAAATCTCTGGGATGAAGTCGATGAACGTCAGACCGCTCTGCGGCGGGAACTACAAATGTTTTCAAGCGCCGAATATACACCAAGAGCGGATCCAACCTGCTTCCGCCTACGAAATGAGCTTCGATGCATATACCCCCAACACAATTCGCGGCGCTGGACCCTCGAAATGGCAAAGGGTACGGCAAGCAGGAGATCCCGAGCGAGAAAGATACAGACCTCCAGGACTTCGTCCGAAAAATCCGCAATGCTAAAGATTTCTCCGATTCCCTCTCGGAGCAACCGGCCGGCTCCTGGAGAATCCTGAATGCCTTTGCTGAACGCATGGCGTCCTTGGCTGTCCGCCGCCAGGATGCGCGTGAGGTGCGGGATGGTTTGATCGCTATTCAGGTCGCACTGTCGCTCACTGATGATCCGCGAGACGCCCTACCTGTCCTGAGCCTGCTTGTGCACGCATGTCGCCTGATCGGGGCAGACGCCGTAACCGAGACAATGGCTGCGACAGACATCACAGGTTCAGAGGCAGGAGAAGTACTCAGGCAATTCCTGGACCGAAGCCCAGAAGACCAATCAATCCAGGCCATGGGTTACGAAGAAAGCAGCGACGCAGCCGGATTTAGATTCAAGAGAAATTGGTAGTTCGGCAATCTTAAGAATTGCTAGACCCTCGCCCAGCGTGTCCGTCCGGGTCTAGCCTGACTGCTGTCGGCGATCCAACAACCCTGCGTGTTCCAGAGGGAGTTGCGCATGCCCGCGCCGAGGGACCTCGACCCCTCCCCCTCACCGCGCCCCCCTCGGCGCCGAACTTTGCCACGCCCGCGAAAAGGCCGGCCTCAGCCAGGAGGCCCTGGGCAACCCCCTCTTCGTCTCCTCGTCCTTCATCGGCCAGCTCGAAGCGGGCATCCGCCGCATGCACCCGGAGTACGCCCGCCACTTCGACAAGACCCTCGGCACGGACGGCTCCTTCGCACGCAACTGCATCGCCGTGGCGAAGTCCAAGTACCCGGACCACTTCGCGGAGGCGGCGGAGGCGGAGGCCGTGGCGACGGCGATCCGTGAGTACGCGCCGCTGCTGATTCCGGGGTTGATGCAGACGGAGGCGTACGCGCGGGCCGTGTGCCGGGCGTACCAGCCGATCGCGCCGGACGCCGTGATCGACGACCTAGTCACCGCCCGCCTTGATCGCGCTCGGCTCCTCGACAACCCAACAACTCGAAGGCCGCCCCGCAAGGCCCGACGCTCGTGTTCCGAGCGGCGGCGTGGTCGGCGTTCGTCGCCGGGGTGAAGGGGGCCAACACAGCGGCCTGATGGATGCAGGACGGGCGCATCACGTCGAGCCGGTCCCCGCCATGGATTCATGGACGGGGGACGGCTCGTCCCGTTCGTCCCCTACGTCCCGTACCCGGCGGAGCTGCAAGCCCCGAGCTTCGAGCGGTGCTTGAAATCGAATGGGAAGAGGGTCTCAACCCACCCACCCACCCTGCTAGTTGGGCAAATCGACGCCAACTCGCGACTTTCCGCGTTCGACTTGCCACAAAGGGTGACAACCCTCTAGCGTCCAGAACAACAGGACAACAGTCAGCCCCCGAGGTGCGGCAACACCTACGGGGGCCTGACCATCAAGATCAACGCTGTAAGGAAACTGATCCGATGGCTGACAGCCACTTTAGTGCCGCACCCGCCACCGCGCAGCCCGACCCGCACCCCAGGGCCACTCCGGGCTACGGCAAACGGTCAAGCCCGGGCCAACACCCGACCACCCTGCACGACTTCGCGCACCTCCCCCTCGCGAGGCAGCGGTGGCCGGATATCTGGACCGGCTCCCGGACGGCGCGGACATCTCCGTAAAAACGCTGGCGAAGGTGCTCCCGTACGGACAGTGCGCCCTACGCACAGCCCTCCAACGCCTGGCCGCAGAGGGCCACTTGCGCCGGGGACGCGAACACCTGCGAGTGTCGAACAGTGCGCGCTGGGTAACGCGGACGTGGTTCTCGCGTACGGCGCGGGACGACGCGTGGTGGGCCGAATTCACCCGCGGGGGTGTCAACGAGGCGCCCCCGGCCCCGCCGCCGAAGCCGAGTGCGGCGCCTCAACCAGCTACGCGCAGCAGGGCGTTCATGTTGCTGGCAGCGCTGGGGCGTACCGCTCCGGTGCTGTCCTTGTCGGCGCGGGACTGTGCGGCGCTTGAACCGTTGGCGGCGGTGTGGTTCGAGCGGGGTGCGACCGAGCAGGACGTGGTGCGCGCCCTGACGGCGGGCCTCCCCACCCCGGTGCACAGCCCGGCCGCCCTCACCCGTGCCCGATTGACCAGCAAGCTCCCACCGGAACAGCCCCCACGGCCGGCGGCTCTGCGGGTACTGGAGTGCGCGAAGTGCGGCGCCCCGGGCCGCCCGGAAGCCCTGCCGGGCGGCGAGTGCGCCCCCTGCCGAGGCGAACCCTCGTCCCGCCCCCGGCCCCTCCCCACCTCTACCGTCCGCACCCGCGCCGCCGAGGCCAGAGCGGCAGCGATCCGCCCACGCTTGACGCCGACCCACGTCTGACCATGCGGACCCTCCCCATGGGCTTCGCACCCCAGGAGCCTGGGCAACTCCGCATACCTCCAGCGCGTCGATCACTCACGTGCTTTGCCCGGTGCAGCCGAGCTTCTGCGTAACGCTGGGAACGAAATCCTCAAGGAATCGTTGGAGCCTCTGCGCTCCCACCTCGGAATTCTCGGCCCGCTTTCCTGTGAAAGCGACATCGAGCAATATGTAGGCGCTAGGCTTTCCACAATTGGCCGTAACTAGAGCTCCGTTACTGCCGATAACTGCCGTTCCTGGGAAGGACGTGGTTCGGCGAGCCCCCCGCGTGAACTCGGCCTGCGCGTTCGCCCAGTCCTCCGGAGGCAGCTGCTTGTCGATCTTTGCGATCCTGACGTTCAGGGTCTGCGAGCCGCCGACGCTCAAATTGCAAATGACGTCATGCAACTCACTTCTGGATGTCTTGACCTCCCCCTCGCTGGGCAGGAGTGGAGACAAGGAATCAGGACGCACCGGAACATCACAGAAGGCCTTCGGTACGGCGATCCCCTGACTACATCCGGCCGCCATCACGGCCATCACGACGACAGCAACCAGGACCCGCGCAATCACTCTCATCAATGAATTCCTGCAATACCCTTCGCCATGACATTTCCATTGTTGGCCGCAGCCGCTATTCGCTTATAGACACCCTCATCAGCCGAGTATCCCGTCTGCCCTTCCGCCCAGGCACCGTTGACTCCGTACCACTGATCCGCGAGGGCGTTGGCGGCATCCGCACGGAGCTGCGTCCGATGGCGGCCTTGCAGGTCGCAGTTCTCGAACTTCCCTTAGATCCCCCGCCTGGTCGCGACTACCAAACCACTGCCAGCCAGCTACTTCGTACAGTCATACTTCTTCGTTTCCTTTGGCACGAATTCTTCGACGAAGGGCTGGATCTTCTTATAACCGTCAGATGTGTCGAGTATTTGGTCACGCCCAAGGCGAACAATTACTTCTACATACGAATTCGGAGCATCGCAAGATGCTTTTATGACGCCGCCATCGCTACCCAGATATGCTTCACCGCCGAAGGATACCGCGCGGTCCGCACCATGCTTGAAAGGAGGAACAACCAAGCCGCGTGCAGGGTCTGGCTTTACCGGCGTCGGCACTTTGTTCCTGAAATGTGAAACGCTGACGTAAAGTGCCTGCTTTCCGTCGACGAGTATCCTGCATCCGGCTCCCTGGACAGCCTGGAAGGGCACGAGCTCATTTACTATATTGTCACCCTCCAGGGGTAGAAGCGGCGCCAGGTTCTCCTTTCTCACCTCAACGCCACAGAATCCTGCCGGCACTGCAATTTCCTTGTGACCGCACCCTGCCGCTGCCAGCGATAGGACCAGGAGGTGTGCCGCTGCTCTCTTCCAGGTGTGCGTCACTGGGCACCTGCTAGCCCGCTGGCTTGGTAGTTCCCGTCATTGGCCCACCCTGCGATCTGCTTGTACACCCCGTCACCCGCGTGAGCGGAATACCCGGGGTGGCCATCCGCCCAACTCGAGTTGATCGTGTACCACTGATCTGCGAGGGCGTTGAGCTCTCCGCGCCTGTGGTCGTACGTTGCCTGGCTGTCGCCGGTGAGCTTCTCTGCCTGGCGGTGCTGCTCGTCCATGATCCACGCCGTCGTCACCGCGTCGACCCCGCGCTGCGCTGCGTCACCCACTCCGGGGATGAGAGTGATCGGCGCGCCCAACGCGTGGTAGCTCCACGTCTTGTCCCACGTGAAGTCATGCTGATCGCCTTTGAGTGCGAGATACCTAGCCCGCTCCATGAAGCCAACTGTGTAGCCCGCTGAACTCAACGTGTCCTCGGGCTTGCGACTTGAGTCGTAGAAGCCATCAACGATAGAACTGTGCATGCCTTCGGTGAGCATGCCGTAGGAATGCTCACTTCGGGACACCTGTTTGGTTATTTCCATGACTTCGTGTTGGTTCAGTGGCGCATTATCTTCATTTGCCACGCTCCTCGTTGAATAGACCTCATGCCCATGATTGCTCATGGCTGTGGCCATACTGTCTCGCAGCGGGGCCAGATTTATGCCTGCCGCTTCATGCAGCGCCAGCCTTACGCCCTGATCCGCGTCGTCGACCGCTCGCACCGCATCCGCGATGCTCTTGGTCCACTCCCCGGCAGCCGCGTTCCCTTTCTTGACGGTCTCGTCGTAGTCCGTCCTGTAGGGGCTCAACTTGCCTGTGTCGTACGTCGCCCAACCTTGGCTGTCGACATGCATGCCGGCCCGCTGTGCCTGATCGACGAGGTCTTTGACATGTCCGACCAGCCGCACGAACTGCACGTGAGCGTCCTGGAGAATCGAAGCTATGGCTCGCGCCTCGACCTGGGCATCAGCGAACTGCTTACGCGTCAGAGCAAACCGGGCGGATGCGGTTCCGGCGCTGACGCCGACCCAGGCCCCGTTGTTCGCAACGGCTTGGACCTGGGATTCGTACCAGCTTTGAGGCTCCTTGAACATGTCGGCCATGTCGTCCCAGACCTGGGCGACATCGATCAACACGCCGATCGGAGCGATGACCACATCTTGATAGGTGAGCATTCTTCCCCCTGCGTCCTAGGCGTCGCGCTCGGGACCGTGTCCGACGATGATGCGCGCTGCCTGGCCCCCGACCGCGTAATCGACGTCTTGGAAGTCCTGCTTGGTCTGTTCCAGCGCTGTTTGTTCATGCGCGAGGCGGCCCATCAAGCCGGCAACCTGCGAGTCCCATTCGTTTTGCGCGTCCCCGAGTGAAGGCCGAAGGACCAGGCCCAGAAGGTCCGCGCTATCGACGCGGAGCAATCATTGCTGTGGTGCCCGGCCTTTCCGTCTCAGGTTGTATACGCTCCCGCAGCGCCTTGACTGCCGAGGTCTTCCCCGAGTGCTTGGTCTTCAAGTCCTTCGCGCCGCCGCCAGCTGCGCTATCGAGAGCGAGATGTTGCTGACGCCGCAGTATCGCGTCTGACTTCAGCTGTTCCCATTCGTCCCAGGCCATCTCAGTAGCTTCCTGTGCGATCGCGGTTCTGATGCTCCGGCCATCCCTGCCCCGGGCCCCACTGGCCTGCTGGGCCTGGACCTGGGGCCGCGGCCGCCTGCCTACGACGCTTGCGCAGGACCCAGAGACCGAGAATCACCACCACAATGCCCAGAGCACCAAGGCCCAGAGCCAGCCAGGTGGTGGTCCTGGTCCCGGATTCAGCGGCCTTGTTCGCCTGGGGGGCGTCCGCCTTGGCTGGGGTGCCGGCCGGGCTCTGTTCCGCGGGGGTGGCCGATTCCCCTGACGACGGAGGGTCTGGCAACGGATAGACGTTTGCCGGGCCGGGATCGCCGGGATTCACTAGGGCGATCCGGGGACGCACAATCCCGAAGCCGATGGAATCGTTCCGCTTGGCACCGTCGGTGGGGCCACCGATGGTGTTGAGCATGACGCGCAGGACTTGGTTATTGGTCCACTCCGGGTGCTTGGACCAGATCAGGGCGGCGGAGGCGGAGGCGATGGCTGTGGCGTCGCTGGTGCCGTGGGACTCACACAGGCCGGTCCCGCCTGGGCACGCATGCACCATTTCGTCACCCGGGGCAGACACGTCCACCTGAGGGCCGTACTCGGACTCAGGCGTCTTGCGAAGATTCTTTCCTACCGCCGATACGCCGACCACACCAGGCGTGGCGCCCGGGTATTCGACTGCGTTGTCGATATTGCCACTGTTCCCCACCGATGCAAAGATCAACGATCCCTTGTCCAGGGCGTACTTTACTGCGGCTGTCAGCTGCGGCGACCCTTCATCCACCCCCAGGGAAATATTGATGACCTTCGCGTTCTGGTCTGCGGCATAGCGGATCGCCTGGGGAGCAACCACATTGAACTGCTCGTCGGATTGAGCCTGGGTAGCTCCCTCGCTGGCCTGAGGCATGCGGATCGGGAGGATCTTGGCACCTGGGGCAAGGCCGAAAGTGCCGTTCCCATCACCGTAGGCGCCCGTGCCGGCAATCAAAACCGCCATTCCGGTGCCGTGGCCCTCGTAATCAACGTGTGCGTCGCCCGGTTGACCTTCTGCGAGATCCTTCCCCGGAAGGATCTGACCAGCCAGATCAGCGGTGGTGGTGTCGACACCTGAATCGATCACGGCAACAGTGATGCCTTTGCCCGTGCTCGTCCGCCACATCTCGTCGGCCTTCATGGCGTCGAGGTACCACTGTTTCTGACGTGTCGACTCCGCCCAAGCCGGTGTCCCAGAAGTGCCGACCAGCAACCCGCAGCACAACGCCGATACGGCAGCGAACCTGAGGCCTCGTCGGAGACTGCTCGTTGGCATTCGCTTCCCTGCTCCTGAATGTATTAGTCGATGACCGGCGGCACAGCACGCCCGTCATGCCGCAACCACGTCTCTTCGTCCTCAACGAGGTAACCGGGGCTGCCCCCGGCTCCGTCACGCTGCGGGCGCTTCTTTTGCGAGTCGCGGGGCGGCCCGCCGCCATGCGAGCCGCCGGTATTCCCAGCAATCGGCCTTCCGCCCGAGATGCCTCCACGTTCCGCGCCTGCACCGGTCGAGACGGAACGGGGACTCACAGCACGTTCCGCCTGCTGCGCGTTGCCCCCGCTCACTCCGCTGCGCGGGACCTGTGATCCGCGGGCAGACAATGCCCCCGGCCTGCCAGCTCCTTGGCCAACAGGACCGACCCCTGCGGCAGGCCGCGCCGTACTCGGACCGCCTGCCTCTTCCGCTCCCACGACGGTTCCCTTAGGGATGCTGCCACTCGGCCGGCCCGGCAGAGCGGGGCGGCCACCCACAATGCCAGACCTGCTGTCCGGCACCTGCACGGAGCTACGCCCGAAGGCCGCCTGTCCAGGTCGCAGCGGGCCCCCGGCCGAGGGGCGTCCGGGTCCGGTCGGACCAGAAGGCGAACTCCGCCCCCCACCGAAGACCGGCAGCGGCATCCGCATCGCGGATGTCTCACCCCCATGGGTCGGCCCGGGGCCCGACGTGCTCCCGGCAGGGCTCGGAATGGGCGTTGTCTGCGGCAGCGTGGTCACCGAGTCGATGTCCAGCTGTGTGGGCTGTTGCGCATCCCCCAACGGAGGTTGCGCTGGTGAGCCGAGCACCGAATGAGGCCGGGGGGCGGGGTCGCCCGAAGTAGAAGCAGAAGCAGCTGCGTGCTCCGACGAAACATGACTAGAGGGCGAGGGGCCGCCACCTGGAACGCGCGACTGCGGCACGTGCACGCCAGCGTCGCGCGATCGGACTGTTTTCGGCGCGATCGCCTGCGGCGGCGGAGGGAACTTCGGTCGCTCCAGACCATTCATCTGCGTCGCAGACTGCTGGTACGCCTGTCCCAGCTTCCGCATCTGCGCGACCGCTTCCTGCCGCACCTTCTCCTTGTCCGCTTCCAGTGCTGCCAGCTCGCCCGTGGACTTCCTGTTGATCGCTGCCGCGTCCGGGTCGTTGTGGGCGGCTTTGGCCGCGTCCAGGTTGGCCTGGGCGCTGGGCTTGTCGCGGGGGATGGCGGCCTGGGCCGAGGCGATGGCGTCGGAGGCGTGGCCGAGCCAGGTGGCGGAGCCTTCGCTGAAGTCGCCCAGGCGCAAGGTCGAGTTGGCTAGATCGGCGCTCCATGTGCGGAACGCGTCCGCGCCCGCGCCCTTCCACTCCACCCACTGGGGGCGGACCTTCAGGTCCTCAGCGATCTTGCGGATTTCCTTGGCCGCTGCCGCGAGCCGGTCTGCGGCGCCTTGCACCGAGCCGCTGTTCGCCTGGTCGAGCCAGGCCAGCATGGCCTCGTGGCTCATGCCCTCGAAGGGTGTGCTGCCGCCCATCAGAACGTCCCTCCGGTGCTGTCACCCGACGACTTAGGATCACTCTTCGGCTTGCCCTGCTCCGGGTCGTAATCGCCCCCGTAGTGCTTCTTCGTCTCCACGCTGATCGCGGCCATGCGGTCCCGGGTCTCCGCGTCGATGTTCTGGTAGCCCTTGTGCGAGGCCAGTACCGCGATGCCCATGCCCTCGATGGAGTCCGACAGCAGTCGGGACAGGTTTTCCAGTTCGGTGATCACCGTCTCGTAGGAGGTGAACAGGCCCGACGCCTCGGTGAACGCGCCCGCTCCGCCGCCGAACTGGTCGCGGGCCAGGCGTTCCTGGCCGACCTCGCCCGGGCCGGCCGGGGAGCCCTTGAGGTTGCGGATCAGTTCGTCCACGCGTCGCTGGAACGTCGTGAACGACGACAGTTCGGTGACGACGTCACCCACGGCCTTCTGCGCCACCTCGACGACGTTGAACGCCCAAGGCAGCGATCCCGCTCCGCTCTCACCCGGTTCCACAACACCCTCCCCCGTACAGCCCTGATCTCAACCGCAACTCTAACTATCCGTAGTTGCAGTTCACAGTCGTCCCATCGCAAAGAGCGGCGGAAACAGGCCAACGTGGGCCGCAGAGGCATCTGGGGGCTTGCCTTCCGCAACGCCTTACTTCGCGGGCTTCAGGGTGACCTCGCCGTTGTCCGTGGCCAGGTTCACGCTGAAGGGCGCGGACGGGTCGTCGGGTATGGAGAGGTTCTTGTCGCCGTTCTGGGTCTGGGCCGAGACGTGGTACTTGGCGGGTGGGACCGTCACGGTGACAGTGCCGTTGGTGGTCTGGGCCGTGACGTTCTGGGCGGTCGCGGGGGTGAGGGAGACAGCGCCGTTGGATGCCTTTGCCGTGACGTCCGGGCCCCTCAGCTTCTTCGCCTCGATCGAGCCGTTGGTGGTGCGGACGTCGACCGTGCCCGTCGAGCCGTTCACCTCGATCTTCCCGTCCTCGGCGGACACCTTCACCGCCCCGACCTCGGAGAGGTTCATGCTGCCCGCCTTGGTGGAACCGGTGACCGGGATGCCGGCGGGGACGTCGACCGTGTAGTCCACGGAGCAGTGGTTTCCACAGCCGCTGAGGACCAGCACGCCGTTCTCCACGCGGTACGTGGGGCCTTCCGGCTTCGTCTTGCCCCGATAGGTGACCTCGCGGTGCACCGCCGTCTTGGTCAGGTTCTGTTTGCCGCGGATCCGGAAGCCGTCCGCGTTGCCGTCCACGCGGACCGCGGTGATCTTGCTCGCGACGGTGGCGTCGTCCTTGAATGTTGTGTTGTCCAGTGGTCCGCATGCGCTGAGCCCGCCCACCGCCAGCGCGGCCAGAGTCATGGCACCGAAGATACGGGCCCGCGGCTGGGTGGTACTGGTCATGAAGTTCCCCCGCATGTGCGTCAGTTGGGGTCACCCCCGTTCGAGTGGTCGGAGGGGGCGCGACCCCCGTGCCCGCCCCCTCCGATCATCAACGTAACCCGGCCCGTGTGCCTCGCACCATGGAGCCAGCACCACCCTCGGGGTTCGGGTTTACGTACCCCCGGGGTACGGGCCCCGGCGTACGGAGACCCCCGGGGTACGGGCCCCGGCGTACGGAGACGCGAACCCCCCGTTCCGCGGTCCCGGCGAGCACGAAAACGACAGGCCCCGGGGGGCGGCACCGAAACGGCCGAGGGCGGCACCCCCTTGGCAGGGGTGCCGCCCTCGGCGTTCAGCTGTGTGCAGCGAACCGCGTGCTGCGTGGAGCTACCGATCCGGGAGGATCAGAAGTCCATGTCACCGCCCGGCATGCCGCCCGGGGCACCGCCGGCGGCGGCCTTCTCGGGCTTGTCGGCGATGACGGCCTCGGTGGTGAGGAACAGCGCCGCGATGGAGGCGGCGTTCTGCAGCGCGGAGCGCGTGACCTTCGCCGGGTCGATGATGCCCTCGGCGATCATGTCGACGTACTCACCGGTCGCGGCGTTCAGGCCGTGGCCGACGGGCAGGTTGCGCACCTTCTCGACGATGACGCCACCCTCGAGACCACCGTTGACGGCGATCTGCTTGAGCGGGGCCTCCAGGGCCAGCTTCACGGCCTTGGCGCCGGTCGCCTCGTCACCCTCGAGCTCAAGCTTCTCGAACACCGCGGAGGCCTGGAGCAGGGCCACGCCACCACCGGCGACGATGCCCTCCTCGACGGCCGCCTTCGCGTTGCGAACGGCGTCCTCGATGCGGTGCTTGCGCTCCTTGAGCTCGACCTCGGTGGCCGCGCCCGCCTTGATGACGGCCACGCCGCCGGCGAGCTTGGCGAGGCGCTCCTGGAGCTTCTCGCGGTCGTAGTCCGAGTCGCTGTTCTCGATCTCGGCGCGGATCTGGTTGACGCGACCCTGGACCTGGTCGCTGTCACCGGAGCCGTCGACGATCGTCGTCTCGTCCTTGGTGATGACGACCTTGCGGGCGCGGCCGAGCAGGTCGAGACCGGCGTTCTCCAGCTTGAGGCCGACCTCCTCGGAGACAACGGTGCCGCCCGTGAGGATGGCGATGTCGCCGAGCATGGCCTTGCGGCGGTCGCCGAAGCCCGGGGCCTTGACGGCGACGGACTTGAAGGTGCCGCGGATCTTGTTGACGACCAGGGTCGACAGGGCCTCGCCCTCGACGTCCTCGGCGATGATCAGCAGGGGCTTGCCCGACTGCATGACCTTCTCGAGGAGCGGGAGCAGGTCCTTCACGGAGCTGATCTTCGAGTTGACGATCAGGATGTACGGGTCGTCGAGCGACGCCTCCATACGCTCCATGTCGGTGGCGAAGTACGCCGAGATGTAGCCCTTGTCGAAGCGCATGCCCTCGGTGAGCTCAAGCTCGAGCCCGAAGGTCTGCGACTCCTCGACGGTGATGACGCCTTCCTTGCCGACCTTGTCCATCGCCTCGGCGATGAGCTCGCCGATCTGGGTGTCGGCGGCGGAGATGGAGGCCGTCGAAGCGATCTGCTCCTTGGTCTCCACGTCCTTGGCCTGCTCCAGGAGGGCGGCGGAGACGGCCTCGACGGCCTTCTCGATGCCGCGCTTCAGGGCCATCGGGTTGGCGCCGGCGGCGACGTTGCGCAGACCCTCGCGCACCAGGGCCTGGGCGAGGACGGTCGCGGTGGTCGTTCCGTCACCGGCGACGTCGTCCGTCTTCTTGGCGACTTCCTTGACCAGCTCGGCGCCGATCTTCTCGTACGGGTCCTCGAGCTCGATCTCCTTGGCGATGGAAACACCATCGTTGGTGATCGTGGGGGCGCCCCACTTCTTCTCGAGGACGACGTTGCGGCCCTTGGGGCCGAGGGTGACCTTGACGGCGTCGGCGAGCTGGTTCATCCCGCGCTCGAGACCGCGCCGTGCCTCCTCGTCGAACGCGATGATCTTGGCCATGTGAAGTGGTCCTCCCGGACAGGGGTGGCGTTCTTCGTGGACCGTGCCGGTGCCCGCGACGGACGGCCTGCAGGCCTTGTGGTTCCTTGCCCCACTCGGTCTGCGGACCTCACTGACGCGATCCAAGTTCTGTCACTCTCACTGGGAGAGTGCTAAGCCCAATGATTAGCACTCGGCACCTGCGAGTGCAAGCGAGTCTCTTGAACCGGGGCCCTCTACTTACCGGTGTTGTCCGGTTCCCCCGGGGTCGGCGGGGGCTCCGCCCCCACGCCCCCGGCGCCGGCTTGCGGCCGGACTCCCTTGCGCCGTTCCCCGCGCCCCCTCTATGACCCCGTTCGCTTTCGGGTGCGGGCCGTGCTGGGTTGCTCGCGCAGTTCCCCGCGCCCCTGTAGGACACCCGGTTGCCGAATGGTCGCGACCCCCCGCGGGCACAGCCGCCGCCTTTACGTCACAGGCCCTCGCCCCTGTAGGGCACCCGGTGCCGAACGGTCGCGCCCATCGCGGCGCAGTCGCCGCCCATACGTCACACGCCCGCGCCCCCTTAACTACTCGGTGCGGGGGCCGAGCCCTAAGTAGGTGGGGGATGCGTGAAGGGGGCCACCCAATGGGTGGTCCCCTTCATGCGTGAGTGCGTCGGTGGCCGATCGCGCCGAGATCAGACGGCGAGCTTGACCATGTCCGCCTGTGGACCCTTCTGGCCCTGCGAGATCTCGAACTCGACTCGCTGACCTTCTTCAAGGGTGCGGTAACCGTCCATCTGGATCGCACTGTAGTGGACGAAAACATCCGCACCACCGTCGACCGCGATGAAGCCGTACCCCTTCTCCGCGTTGAACCACTTGACGGTGCCCTGAGCCATGCCTAACTCCCCTATTACTGGCCCTTGCACGGGGCCACACTTCGCGGACCCGGGTCAGACCTGCACCCTCCGACAGGAGAGGGTGTGCGCCGGAACGCGTCGACCGCGGCTGAATGTATCTGCCCAACTGCCCTCTGCAACAGGTCAATCGGACGAGAATTCCGGGCGCACTCAGGGAGCGGAATGCCATCAATTCAACATTCCGGGGCAAGTCGGGCCGGGCAAAGCGCACTTAGGGCGCAAAGGGCTCACAGACTTTGACCCCATGTTGTCGCGTTCTCATATGCGCTTGGCACTCGAAGCGAAGGGGCTTCCCCAACTGTACCGCGCTCAACCATATGGAATAGCCCCCTCCGCTTCTTATGCGGAGGGGGCTATTCCATATGTGCCGGGAACGGAGAAGGGCGCGGAGGGCGCGGAGAAGGGCGCCTCAGCCGCCCGCTACCGCCGGAATGATCGAGACGCCGGCGCCGTCGGGCGTAGCCGTCTCCAGGCCCTGCTCAAAGCGCACGTCGTCGTCGTTGACGTACACGTTGACGAAGCGGCGCAGCTTGCCCTGGTCGTCCAGAACGCGCGCGGCGATCCCGGTGTGGTTCTTCTCCAGGTCGGCGATGACCTCGGCGAGGGTGCCGCCCTCGGCGGCGACCTCGGCCTTCCCGCCGGTGTAGGTGCGCAGGATCGTGGGGATGCGGACGTTCACGCTCATGGGTTCGGTGCTCCTAATCGTTCAGGATCGGCGGTGGCTCGGGCGCCGCTCGGCGAGCCGGGCCCGCGTCGCGCGGACGGCCGGCTCCATGCTCAGTGGGCCAGGCCCGCGTCGCGGAAGGCGTCCAGGCTCGGGCGGATGGTCGCGGTCGCCTGGGACGTGGCGGCCACCGCGTCGAGGGTCTTGAGCCCGTCACCGGTGTTGAGCACGACCGTGGTGAGCGACGGGTCGATGAGACCGGCCTCGATGAGCTTCTTCGTGACGCCGACCGTCACACCGCCCGCGGTCTCCGCGAAAATGCCCTCGGTACGGGCGAGCAGCTTGATGGCGTCGACGATCTGCTCGTCGTTGACGTCCTCCACCGCGCCGCCCGTACGGCGCGCGATGTCCAGGACGTACGGGCCGTCCGCCGGGTTGCCGATGGCGAGCGACTTCGCGATGGTGTCCGGCTTCTGCGGGCGTACGACGTCGTGCCCGGCCTTGAAGGCGGTCGACACCGGGGAGCAGCCCTCGGCCTGGGCGCCGAAGATCTTGTACGGCTTGTCCTCGACGAGACCGAGCTTGATCAGCTCCTGGAGCCCCTTGTCGATCTTGGTGAGCTGGGAGCCGGAGGCGATCGGGATGACCAGCTGGTCGGGCAGCCGCCAGCCGAGCTGCTCGCAGATCTCGTACGCCAGCGTCTTGGAACCCTCGCCGTAGTACGGACGCAGGTTGACGTTGACGAAGCCCCAGCCCTCGCCCAGCGGGTCGCCGATGAGCTCCGAGCAGAAGCGGTTCACGTCGTCGTAGTTGCCCTCGATGCCGACGAGCTCGCCGCCGTACACCGCGGCCATGACGACCTTGCCCTGCTCCAGGTCGTGCGGGATGAACACGCAGGAGCGGAAGCCGGCCCGCGCGGCGGCCGCGCCGACCGCGCCGGCGAGGTTTCCGGTGGAGGAGCAGGAGAGCGTGGTGAAGCCGAAGGCGCGCGCCGCCTCCAGGGCCTGCGCGACGACGCGGTCCTTGAAGGAGTGCGTCGGGTTGCCGGAGTCGTCCTTGACGAACAGCTTGCCGGGCTCGATGCCCAGCTCGCGCGCCAGGTTCTCGGCCTTGACGAGCTTGGTGAAGCCCGGGTTCAGGTTCGGCTTCTCGGCCACGTCGGCCGGGACGGGCAGCAGCGGCGCGTAACGCCAGATGTTCTCAGGACCGGCCTCGATCTGCTTGCGCAGCGCCTCGGGGTCGCCGAGCGGCAGGTCATAAGCCACTTCGAGCGGCCCGAAACACAGTTCGCAGGCGAAGATCGGGCCCAATTCGAAACGCTGGCCGCATTCGCGGCAGGAAAGCCCGGACGCCGGACCGAGATCAACGGTCGTACGGGTTTCGACGGTCTGTGCAGACATGGAGGGGAGGCCCTTTCTCCTCATCTTCCTCAGGGCGAACTTCGCCATGAGACGGATTTGGCACCTTCCCTAGCCGGTGGCCTCGTGTCCTGACCGACGTGGTCGCTTGACCGACGTGATCGACGAGAACCGACTGGAGGGTTGCCGGGGCTTCAACGGGCCGTTTCCCTCTGCCCCTCTGGATGAGCGGTATTCGATTGTCGGCGTGGGGACCCCCGGCATGCGACGGTCCTTCGCGTTGTTCAAGACTGTAACCGAAGCCCTGGACGGTTGAGATAGTCGTCCGAACCGCGAGATGGATCACACGAGGAGGCCGACGACCGTGCTGGAAGAGGTGGAACGCTGGCTGAGCAGGCGTTCCTGGTCCGCGGCCGAGCGGCCGCTGGAGCGGATGCTGGCCGCGAAACACCGTACGGGAACCACCGTCAGTGTCGTGCTGCCCGCGCTCGACGAGGAGGCCACGGTCGGCGAGATCGTGGCCACGATCAGGCGCGAGCTGATGACGGCTGCCGTGCCGCTCGTCGACGAGCTGGTGGTGGTCGACTCCGGCTCGCGCGACCGTACGGCCCAGGTCGCGGCGGCGGCCGGCGCCCGTGTCGTGCACCGCGACGCGATCCTGCCCGCGCTGCCCGCACTGCCCGGCAAGGGCGAGGTGCTGTGGCGCTCGCTCCTCGTGACCAGCGGCGACGTGGTCTGTTTCGTCGACGCCGACCTCAAGGACTTCGACGCCGGGTTCGTCTCCGGGATCGTCGGGCCGCTCCTGACCGAACCCGACGTGGACTTCGTCAAGGCCATGTACGACCGGCCGCTCGGTGCGGCGGCGGGCCAGGGCGGCCGGGTCACCGAGCTCGTGGCGCGCCCCCTGCTCAACCTCCACTGGCCCCAACTGGCCGGAATAGTCCAGCCGTTGGGCGGCGAGTACGCGGCCAGGCGCTCGCTCCTGGAACGGCTGCCGTTCCCCGTCGGGTACGGGGTGGAGCTCGCGCTCCTCGTCGACGCGCTGCACACGGTGGGGCTCGACGCGCTGGCCCAGGTCGACGTGGGCGTGCGCAAACACCGCCACCAGGACGGCCAGGCGCTCGGCCGGATGGCCGCCGCGATCTACCGCACCGCCCAGCTGCGCCTGTCCCGCGGCCATCTCGTACGCCCCGAGCTGACCCAGTTCGAGCGCGGCGAGCACGGCTTCGTACCGCGCACGTACGCGGTGGACACGGAGGAGCGGCCGCCGATGCGGGAGATCGAGGAGTACCAGGTGCACCGGGCCGCATAGCCGGCGGCGGGGGCGGCTCGCGGTGTCCAGCGTGGCCGGCGCGGCCGGATCTGTCGGTGGGGCGGGCGTACGCGTGTTTGAGGTGTTGCGGGGCGGGCTAGGTTCCGCAACATGGTCACCGCGCACACTTCCCCCCGGGCTCAGGTCCTCGTCGCGTCCAACCGCGGCCCCGTTTCGTACGTCTTCCAGGAGGACGGCTCCCTGGAGTCCAGGCGGGGCGGGGGCGGGCTCGTCTCCGGGCTCAGCGCGATCGGCTCCGACGTGGAGTCGGTGTGGGTGTGCGCGGCGCTCGGCGACGGCGACCGCGAGGCGGTGCGACGGGGCGTGGGCGAGCAGGGCGTCCGCATGCTGGACATCGACGCGGACGTTTTCACCGATGCCTACAACGGCATCGCCAACTCGGTGCTGTGGTTCGTCCAGCACATGCTGTACCAGACGCCGCTTGAGCCGTCCTTCGACGCCGAGTTCCGGCGGCAGTGGGCCTCGTACGAGGCGTACAACCGGGCCTTCGCCGAGGCGCTGGCGGCGGAGGCGGCGGACGGGGCACGCGTCCTGGTGCAGGACTACCACCTGGCGCTGGTGCCGGGCATGCTCCGCGAGCTCCGCCCCGACCTGCGGATCGGGCACTTCTCGCACACGCCGTGGGCGCCGGTGGACTACTTCCGGATGCTTCCGGACGACATCGCGCGGCAGCTGCTGCGGGGGATGCTCGGGGCGGACCGGCTCGGGTTCCTGACCTGGCGGTGGGCGTCGGCGTTCGCGGACGCGGTCGTGGTCACGCTGGAGGGCGAGGCCGATCTGATCACGCCGACCGGTGACGGGCGGCGCCGGTTCCGGCACGGGCCGGCCGGGGGGCCGGTGCGCGAGACGGACATCGCGGTGCACCCGCTGGGCGCGGACGGCGACTTCCTGCGCGAGCGCGCGCACCAGACCGACGTCGAGGAGCGGATCGTCGCGCTGCGCGAGCAGATCGGGGCCGGCCGCAGGACGATCGTGCGGGTCGACCGCACCGAGCTGTCGAAGAACATCGTGCGCGGACTGCACGCCTACCGGCACCTCCTGGAGACCCGTCCCGAGTGGCGCGAACGGGTCGTGCACGTGGCGTTCGCCTACCCCTCGCGGCAGGACCTCGCGGTGTACCGGGAGTACACGGCGGAGGTCGCGCGTGTGGCCGAGGAGATCAACTCGGCGTACGGTACGGCGAGTTGGACCCCGGTCATCCTGCATGTCCAGGACGACTTCGCCCGCTCCCTCGCGGCGTACCGCCTCGCGGACGTCGCCCTGGTCAACCCCGTGCGCGACGGCATGAACCTCGTCGCCAAGGAGGTGCCGGTGGTGTCGGACGCCGGGTGCGCGCTTGTGCTGTCGCGTGAGGCGGGGGCGTACGAGGAGCTCGGCGCGGACGCGCTGGTCGTGAACCCGTACGACGTGACGGGCACGGCCGAGGCGCTGCACGCGGGCCTGAGCATGGGCGAGGCCGAGCGGGCCGAGCGGACGAAGCGGCTGGCCGCTGCGGGCACGGCGCTGCCGCCCCGCCGCTGGTTCCTGGACCAGCTGGAGGCGCTGGAAGCCCTGGGGGGCTCGGAGGGCCAGGCCCGCTGAGACTCCGCGCCGGGGGGCCCTGGAGGGCTGGGCGCGGAGGGTCCCCCGGCGCCCAGCCCCCTTGGGGCTCTCCCGCGCTGCCGGCTATGACATGTGCGTGGCCAGGGCCTTCAGGAAGGCTGTGACCGCGGCGGGGCCGTCCAGTTGCAGGTCGGCGCGTTCGGCCAGTTCTTCGATGACCGTGTCCGCTGCGACCAGGAGGCCCGGCACGCCGTCGGAGCGGAGCTTTTCCACCGCGGCGAACGCGGGCAGGTCGCCCAGGTCGTCGCCCGCGTACAGGATCGCTTCGGCGCCGACCTCGCGTACGTACGCCGCGAGCGCCACTCCCTTGTCCATGCCCGGCGGCCTCAACTCCAGGACCATACGACCGGGTTCGAGGACCAGGCCGTGCCGGGTCGCCAGGTCGGCGAGGGGTTCGCGCAGGGCCTCGAAGGCGGCTTGGGGGTCGCTGGCCCGGCGGGTGTGGACCGCGACGGCCTGCCCCTTCTCCTCGATCCAGGTGCCGCGCCAGGCGCCATGGGTGTCGAGGACGCCGGGGAGTTCCGCGCGGGCGGCGGCGACCCCGGGGTGGGGGGCGGGGGTGCGGACGGTGCCGGTGACCGCGTCCCAGCGTTCGGCGCCGTAGTGGCCGAGGACCACGAGGTGTTCGAGACCGGGTACGCCCGCGAAGCCGCCGTAACGGACCGCGACGCCGGCCGGCCGGCCGGTGACCACGGCGACGGATGCCACGTGTGGGGCGAGCGCGGCGAGCGCGGGCACGGCGTCGGGGTGAGCCCTGGCCTGCTCGGGGTCGGCCACGATCTGGGCGAGCGTGCCGTCGAAGTCGAGCGCGACCACGACCCGCCCGGGCCGCGCGACGATCGCGGCGAGCCCGTCGCGGCCGGCCGGGGTGGCGGGGGTCGGCAGAGGTTGCTGGTGACGTCCCATGCGGTTGACCCTATCGGGGTGGTGGAGCGCGGCGGGTCGCACGGGCGGCGCAACGGGGCGCCGGCCGTCCCGGCCCGGAGAGGCCGCGCGGGGTGCGGTCAGCGGCGGGCGCGCTGGTCGTCGCGGAGGCGGCGGAGTCGGTTGACCGTGACGGGGTCGTGGGCGAGGGCGCGGGTGTCGTCGAGGAGGGTGTTAAGGAGCTGGTAGTAGCGCGTGGGAGACATCGCGAGCTCCTCGCGGATGGCTCGTTCCTTGGCGCCGGGGGTGGGCCAGGAGTGGCGTTCCATGCGGAGTACTGCGCGGGCGCGGTCGTCGAGGGGGCCGTTGCTGTCGCCCGGGGTGCCGCTGGTTTCTGTGCGGCTGGCTTCTGTGCCGCTGGTTCCTGTGCGGCTGGTTCCTGTGCGGCTGGCTTCTGTGCCGCTGGCTTCTGTGCGGCTGGTTCCTGTGCCGCTGGCTTCTGTGCGGCTGGTTCCTGTGCGGCTGGTTCCTGTGCGGCTGGTTCCTGTGCGGCTGGCTTCTGTGCGGCTGGCTTCTGTGCCGCTGGTTCCTGTGCGGCTGGCTTCTGTGCCGCTGGCTTCTGTGCCGTTGGTTCCTGTGCCGCTGGTTCCTGTGTCACTGTTCGGGGCACTGTCTGGGGCGCTGTCCGGGGCGTCTTCCAGGTCCTCGTCGGTCATGGGCCCACGGTAGCTTCCCCACCCCGCCCCTTCCCGAGACCCTCCGGGGGTGGGGTCGGGGCCGAGGGGGCTTCGGCTGCGGGCCGAGGGTGGCCGTTCGCGCAATTCCCCGCGCCCCTGAAACCCCACGTCCGTCTGCGGACCGTGCCCGCGTCTCGCGCAGTTCCCCGCGCCCCTAGGTGGGTCGACCTTGGCAGGGTGCCCAGCAGAGGAGCGGGGGCTGGGGCGGAGCCCCAGGTAGCCGCACCATCACGTAGCCGCACGTTGGCGGCAAGCCCCTCCGCGCGAGCTACTCCGCGTTCTCCGCGTCCATCGCCACCTTCGCGATGTCCTGAAGGACCGACTTGGGCGACCCCCCGGGCGTCAGCGCCGAGCCGATCTTCTTCTTCACCGTCTCGCTCACCTTCGGCCACGACGTCTTGCCCACCGGGGGCAGCTCGGACGTCGGGAGCGCGGTCAGGAACGGCTTCAGCTCCTTGTGCTTGGGGTCCGCCGCCATCGCGGAGGACGCCGACACCGTGGACGGCAGCAGGTCGTACTGGTCGGCGAACTGCAGCACGTTCTGGTCGGAGAAGGTGAAGTCGAGGAACTTCCCGATCTGCGTCCGGTGCCCGCCCTGCTTGAAGCCCATGATCCAGTCGGCGACACCCATCGTCGACTTGGCCGGCCCGCTCTGGCCGGGCAGCGGGACCATGCCGAACTTGATGCCCTTCTTCTTGGCCTCCTCCATCAGCGAGGGGTGGCCGTTGAGCATGCCGACGTCGCCCTTCGCGAACGCGTCGAACGCGTCCTGCCGGTTGAGCTTGCCGGGCGCGACCGGCCCCGTCAGCTCGGGCTCGACGAGGTTGGTCTTGAGCCACTCGAAGGTCTGGATGTTCTCGGGTGAGTCGATGTCGTAACCGTCGACGGTGTTGGTGTAGCCGCCGTTGCCGCTGAGCATCCACATCATGGTCTCGGCCTGCGCCTCCTCACTGCCGAGCGGCAGCGCGAAGGGGGTCTTCACACCCTTGGACTTGAGCGCCTTGGCGTCGGAGGCGAGCTCGGTCCAGGTGGTGGGCGGCTTGATGTGCGCCTGCTCGAAGAGCGTCTGGTTGTAGAAGAGCAGACGCGTGGAGGCCACGAACGGCATGCCGTACTGGACGCGCTTGACGTTGCCCGCGTCGGCGAGCGGCGCCAGGAAGTTGGCCTCGACGGGGATGGAGAGCAGCTGGTCGGCGCTGTAGAGCTTGCCGGTCGCCGCGTAGTCGGAGTACGCACCGATCTGCGCGACGTCGGGGGCGTTGCCCGCCTTGACCATCTCGGCGACCTTGGCGTCGACGACGTCCCAGGAGAAGATCTGGACGTCGACCTTGATGCCGGGGTTCTCCTTCTCGAACTCCGCGACAACGTTGTGCCAGTACGTCTTCGTGGTGTTGCCGCCGGCTATGTCGTAGTCGGCGGCCACCAGCTTGAGGGTGACGTCGCCGGAGCCGCTGCCGGCGCCGCACCCCGAGAGCACTGCCGTCATGCCGAATGCGGCAACCGCCGCGGTCAAGCCCAAGAAGCGCCTGCGCACGCGCTATCCCACCCTCGTTGTGATCCTCGCGGATCCAGCTCGTTGTTGATCCTCGTGGATCCAGTCGGTCCCCCGTGACGTCCTGTATCGAGCTGCGATGTTCCCTCATTCGGGGGTTTGAGGTCCACCACCAGTCGCATATCGCTTCCGCAACGCCCGGTGCAAGGGTACATTGGGAAACTTTGGGCGCGGAAAGCGCTTTCTCCCCCATCCGACGCTCGGGCCACGCTCGAACCACGCTCGGACCGCGCGGAGACCACGCAGAGGCCATGCGGAGACCATGCGGAGTCCGCGCGCGGCCCGCGAGTGGACTAGACCTTTAGTGGGTATTGGCGCGAGACTGTCCCCCGTGAGACACGTCATCGCCCTGGATGTGGGCGGCACCGGGATGAAAGCCGCCCTGGTCGGGGCGGGAAGCGTGATGCCCGACGGGCATTCCTCCGGGCCCCCCGCCCTGCTCCACGAGGCACGCCGGCCCACCGGCAGAGAGCGCGGACCCGACGCCGTCGTCGAGTCGATCCTCGACTTCGCGGCGGAGCTGCTGGCGTACGGCGAGGAGCACTTCGGCGAGCGCGCCGTCGCGGCCGGCGTCGCCGTACCCGGCATCGTCGACGCCGAGAACGGCATCGCCACCTACGCGGCCAACCTCGGCTGGCGCGATGTGCCCCTGCGCCGGCTGCTCGGTGAGCGGCTGCGGGGCATCCCGGTGGCGCTCGGCCACGACGTACGCACCGGCGGCCTCGCCGAGGGCCGCATCGGCGCGGGCAACGGCACCGACCGCTTCCTGTTCGTGCCGCTCGGCACCGGGATCGCGGGCGCCATCGGCATCGAAGGACGGGTCGAGCCGGGTGCGCACGGTTTCGCCGGGGAGATCGGCCATATCGTCGTACGCCCCGACGGCGTGGCCTGCCCCTGCGGTCAGCGGGGCTGCCTGGAGCGGCTCGCCTCCGCCTCGGCGGTCTCGCTCGCCTGGGCCGAGGCGAGCGGCGACCCGGACGCGGACGCCGCCGACTGCGCCAAGGCCGTCGAGTCCGGCGACCCCCGGGCGCTCGCCGTGTGGCACACCGCCATCGACGCGCTCGCCGACGGCCTGGTCACCGCGCTCACCCTGCTCGACCCCCGAGTGCTGATCATCGGTGGCGGACTCGCCGAAGCCGGGGAAACCTTGTTCGTACCGCTGCGGGCAGCCGTCCGCGAGCGGGTGACGTTCCAGAAGCTGCCCGAGATCCTCCCGGCGGCTCTCGGCGACACCGCCGGGTGCCTGGGCGCGGGCCTGCTCGCCTGGGACCTGATCGCCGCCACCCCGCATTCCGCGGAACCCACCGCCACCGACACCGCCACCGACTCCGGATCCGACTCCAACTCCGCCACCGCCACCGACTCCAACTCCGCCACCGCCACCGACTCCGGATCCGACTCCAACTCCGCCACCGCCACCGCCACCGCCACCGCCACCGACTCCAGTGAGGTAACCGCCTGATGGCCGCATCGCTTGTTCTCTCCGGCGCCCGTGTCGTCCTCCCGACCGGGGTCGTCGAGAACGGACGCGTGATCGTCGACGGCACCTCGATCTCCGGGTACGCCCCCGCCGACGCACCCTCCCTGGACCTCGCGGGTCACTGGGTGGTGCCCGGCTTCGTCGACATGCACAACCACGGCGGCGGCGGAGCCTCCTTCAGCAACGGCACCGTCGAGGACGTACTCAAGGGCGTGCACACCCACCGGCTGCACGGCACCACCACCGTGATCGCCTCCACGGTGACGGGCGAGATGGACGTGCTCACGCAGCGCGCCGGGCTGCTGTCCGAGCTGGTCGAGCAGGGCGACCTGGCCGGCATCCACTTCGAGGGCCCGTTCATCTCGCCCTGCCGCAAGGGCGCACACAGCGAGGGTCTGCTGCGCCACCCCGACCCGGCCGAGGTCCGCAAGCTGATGGACGCGGCGCGCGGCACCGCGAAGATGGTCACGCTCGCCACCGAGCTGCCCGGCGGCCTCGACTCCGTACGGCTGCTCGCCGAGCACGGCGTGATCGCGGCGATCGGCCACACCGACGCCTCGTACGAGCAGACCGTCGAGGCGATCGCGGCGGGCGCCACCGTCGCGACCCACCTCTTCAACGCGATGCCCCCGCTCGGCCACCGCGAGCCGGGTCCGATCGCGGCCCTCCTGGAGGATGAGCGGGTCACCGTCGAGCTGATCAACGACGGTACGCATCTGCACCCCGCCGCCCTCGAACTCGCCTTCCACCACAAGGGCGCCGACCGCGTCGCGTTCATCACCGACGCGATGGACGCGGCCGGGTTCGGCGACGGGCTCTACCACCTGGGCCCGCTGGAGGTCGAGGTCAAGGAAGGGGTGGCCCGGCTCGTGGAGGGCGGCTCGATCGCGGGCTCCACGCTCACCCTGGACCGCGCGTTCCAGCGTTCGGTCACCGTCGACGGGCTCGGCGTCGAGGACACCGTGCGGGCGATCTCCGCCAACCCGGCCCGGCTGCTCGGCATCGACGACAAGGTGGGCTCCCTCGAACCGGGCAAGGACGCCGACCTGGTGGTCCTGGACGCCTCCTTCGCCGTCAAGGGCGTGCTGCGCAAGGGAAGTTGGGTGGTCGAGCCGCAGCTCGGCTGAGGGATCCGGTCGCATCGGGGGCGGGTGCGGGCGTACGACATGAGCGGGCGGCGGGGCCGGGGGGCTGGGCCTGCCGCCGTCCGTTTGACATGATCGCCCCGTGATTCTGACCGTCACGCTGAACACCGCACTCGACCTCACCTACCGCGTCCCCGCCCTCGTCCCCCATGCGAGCCATCGCGTCGACGAGGTCACGGAGCGCCCCGGCGGCAAGGGCCTCAACGTCGCGCGGGTGCTCGCCGCGCTCGGACACGAGACCGTGGTGACGGGCTTCGCCGGCGGCCCGAGCGGCGAGGTGCTGCGCGCCCTGCTCGCCGAGCTCGCGCCCGTCGACGCGCTCGTCCCCGTCGAGGGCGCCACTCGCCGCACGATCGCCGTGGTGGACGCGGCCACGGGCGACACGACCCAGTTCAACGAGCCGGGCCCGCTGGTCTCGCCCGCCGAGTGGGACGCGTTCCTGCGCACGTACGAGCGGCTGCTCGACGGCGCCGACGCGGTGGCCCTGTGCGGGAGTCTGCCACCCGGGCTTCCGGTGGGCGCGTACGCCCAGTTGGTGCGCCAGGCCCGTACCGCGAAGGTGCCGGTGCTCCTGGACACCAGCGGCGAGGCCCTGCGGCGCGGCATCGCCGCCCGGCCCGATCTCGCCAAGCCCAACGCCGACGAGCTGGCCCAGCTGACGGGTTCGCGGGAACCGCTGCGCGCGGCCCGTGACGCGCGCCGCCGCGGCGCCCACACGGTGGTCGCCTCGCTCGGCGCCGAGGGCCTGCTCGCCGCGGCACCCGACGGGCTGTGGCAGGCGGCCCCGCCGGCCCCGGTGCGCGGCAATCCGACGGGCGCCGGCGACTCGGCGGTGGCCGGCCTGCTGTCGGGGCTGGTCGAGGGGTTGGACTGGCCGGCGCGGCTGACACGCGCGGTGGCGCTGTCCGCGGCCACCGTACTGGCGCCCACGGCGGGCGAGTTCGACGCGGGGGCGTACGAGAAAATGCTCGGCTCGGTGCGCGTGACCGAGCACGCGCACTGAACCGAGCGGGTTACGCAGGGGACTTCAGAGGCCGGACGTCAGAAGCCGGACGTCAGGAGCCGGACACCAGCCAGAACTGGTCGATGTTGGCGTTGCACTGGTTGCCCTGCTCGCAGGAGAGCTTGATCTCGTTGGCTCCCTTGTCGAGCTGCACTATGGCGTACGTGTTCGTCCAGCCCTTGGCCCAGTCGCCGGCCGCGGCGTGCGCGAAGTTCTTCATGTTCATCGGGCGCGACTCGGGCTTGCCGTTGATCGTTATCGTCGCGTTCGCGTCGGCGCCGGGGACACCGAAGCGCAAGTACAGCTTGTACGAGCCGGCCTTCGGCACGGTGGGCTTCCAGGTGACCGAGGCGCCCACATTGTTGAAGTTGCCGACGAACGCGCCGCCGGTGCCCTTCGCGCCCGGCACATTGGTGCCGACCTGCGCGACACCACCGAGCGTCAGCGTCGCCGCGTCGCCCTTGGGGAGCTCGGCGGCCGCGGAGTCCGAGGGCGAGGGGTCAGTGCTGGGCGTCGAGGGCTGGCCGGACGTGGAGCTGCCGGGCTTGGCGGCGTCGTCCTTCTTGTCCTTGTCGCCGCTGTTGCTGGCCAGCGCCACCGCGATGCCGATGACGACCGCCGCGACCACGGCGACCGCGCCGATGAGCAGCCCCTTGGTGTTGGGACCGCGGCCACCGCCGCCGTTCTGCTGCGGGGGCGGGCCCTGCCGGGGCGGGGCACCGCCGGGGTAGGTCTCCGGAGCCGCGTACTGCGCGGTCGGCTGCCCGTACTGCTGCTGGGGCGGGATCTGCTGGGCCTGCTGCGGGGGCCCCTGGTACTGGCCCTGGTACTGCTGCTGCGGGACCTGTCCGTACTGGCGCTCACCGACGGTGCGCACCTGGTTGTACGACGTCCTCGGGACTCCGGGCTGCTGCTGCCCCATCGCCGGACCCGGGTAGCCGTAGCCGCCGCCGTTGCGGGGCGGGTTGGCACCTGCTGCCTGTCCGTCCTCGTACAGGTAGCCGAACGGATCGTCGTCCTCGGGGGTGTTCGCGCCGTTGTTGCCGGGCGTCGTCATCCGGGGTCACTCCTCACTGTCCGCCAGCCGTCGCCGACCGGCCGAGCCTACCCCGAACGGACCGCTGCCCGATCTGGCCCCGGTCACACATGATCCGTTCCCGGTCCGCTCAGCCCGCCCTGCGGACGGAACGGTCACACAGGGTCCGCTCCCGGTCCCGCTCAGCCCGCCCTGCGGTGGACCTTGGAGCGCGACCGCTTCTCGATGTACATCCGCTGGTCGGCCGAGCGCAGGACCTCTTCGACGGACATCCCGCAGCTGGCCCAGCCGATGCCGAAGCTGGCCCCGACGCGGACGGCCCTGCCGTCCACCCGGATGGGCGGGATGATCGCGTTGCGCAGCCGAACGGCCAGGTCGGCGGCGTCGGCCGAGCCGAGGCCGTCGGCGAGGACCACGAATTCGTCGCCGCCGAGGCGCGCCACGGTGTCCCCGTCGCGCACCCCCGTGGTGAGGCGGCGGGCGACCTCGATGAGGACGGCGTCACCGGTGTGGTGGCCGAACCTGTCGTTGATCGACTTGAAGCCGTCGAGGTCGCAGAAGAGCACCGCGAGCCCCTTTGCACCGTCGTCGATCTCACTGTCGGGGGCCACGGTGTGGACGTGGTGGTCGTACGGTCCGCCGCCGGGCAGCGCGTCGAAGTCGAAGCCGTCGGCGCGGAACGCGTGGCCGTGCGCCTCGGGCTCGGCCCCGCCCGCGGGGTGCCCGTACGCCGCGTCGAGGGTCTCGGCCGCACTCGCCGGGCCGGCCGAGTGCGGCCGGGGACAGAGCCGCGCCGAGAGCCTCGCGCGCAGTTCGGCGCTGTTGGGCAGGCCGGTGAGGGCGTCGTGGGAGGCGCGGTGGGCGAGCTGGAGCTCGTGCCGTTTGCGGTCCTCGATGTCCTCGACGTGGGTGAGCAGGAAGCGCGGGCCGTCGGCGGTGTCGGCGACCACGGAGTTGCGCAGGGACACCCAGACGTAGGTGCCGTCGCGCCGCCCGAGCCGCAGCTCGGCGCGGCCGCCCTCGGCGGAGGTGCGCAGGAGCGTCCCGATGTCTTCGGGGTGCACGAGGTCGGCGAAGGAGTAGCGCCGCATCACGGAGGCGGGCCGGCCGAGCAGCCGGCACAGCGCGTCGTTGGTGCGCAGGAGGCGGCCGTGCTGGTCGCCGCCCATCTCGGCGATGGCCATGCCGGAGGGCGCGTACTCGAAGGCCTGGCGGAAGCTTTCCTCGCTGGCGCGCAGGGCCTGCTGCTCGCGCTCCAGGCGGACCAGGGCGCGCTGCATGTTTGCGCGGAGCCGGGCGTTGCTGATCGCAATGGCGGCCTGCGAGGCGTACATCTGGAGCGCCTCGCGCCCCCAGGCGCCGGGCTTGCGGCCGTTGCGGGGCTTGTCGACGGAGATGACGCCGAGGAGCTCCTGGGTACCGCCGGACGAGTACATCGGGGCGTAGAGCCGGTCCTGGGGGTGCCACTCGTCGGCGAACCGCGGGTCGGGGCCCTCGGTGTACCACTGGGGAACGTCGTCCTCCAGGAGCACCCAGCCCTCGGTGTACGGGATGAAGCGCAGCCCGTCCCAGTCCTCGCCCATCGACAGGCGCCGGTCCCAGGAGGTGCGTGAGCCGACCCGGCCGGTGATCAGGGCTTCGGCGGCGGCGTTGCCCGCGAAGGCGGCGACGACCAGGTCACCGTCGGGGCGTACGAGATTGACGCAGGCCAGCTCGTAGCCAAGCCCCGCGATGACGCCGTCCGCAACGGTCTGCAACGTGTCCGCGAGGCTGCGGGCCGTGTTGAGCTCCCCGACCACCTGGTGCAGCTGCCGCAGGGTCGCAAGACGGACGTAGGGCTCCGACTCGGTCTCCATTGCTCGCTCTCCCCGAGACCTCGACAGCAACTCCTGGCTTCAGATCGACATTCCTTTTCGCACTGTCCCGCCACTGAATCACAGCGAGCTGTCTAGCCGGTACACAGGGTCAACAAATAGTGCTCTCTGTGACTCAAGTCACAGCAGATGGTGGGGGGTTGGCCGTTCTTTCCGTCTTTGCCCCCTACCTTTCCTGAACGCAAACTGAGAACGGCCTGGGAAATGGGGCGGCTCCGCTCTCACGGACGGCGGCGGCTCCGCCCGCGCGGTCAGCGGCGGCTCCCCCGCGAGACCTAGGTCCCGGGTGGTCCCGGGGCCCGATGTGGTCCGCGGTGGGAGGAGACTAGCGTTCCGTTTGTGTTGCAGACACCCCTTGACGGCGCCCTTTCCGCACTTGCCCCGGCCACCCCTCATCCTGTGGGGGTGAGCAATGACGAGTTCCGCGCCGCGATGTCCCGGCTGGCCGCGGGTGTGGTCCTGGTGACCGCGCACGACACCGACCACGGACCGCACGGCGAAGACGTGGGCATGACCGCGACGGCCTTCCTCTCCGTCTCCCTCGACCCGCCCCTCGTCCTGGTCTCGCTGCGGTGCGGCTCGCGGATGGACGACCTGCTGGCGGAGCAGCCGCTGTGGGGGGTCTCCCTGCTCTCGGAGAGCCAGCGGCACATCGCCGGCCGGTTCGCGATGAAGGGCCGGATCAGCGACCGGCTGCTGTTCGAGGACATTCCGTACACGCGGGGCGAGGCGAGCGGCGCCCCCCTGGTCGGCGGCGCCCTCGCGACGCTGGAGTGCCGCACGGAGCAGCGCGTCGAGGCGGGCGACCACGTCCTGGCCATCGGCCGCGTCCTGACAGCCGGCCTGCCGAGCGCGGAGGGCGGGCCGCTGACGTACTTCCGGGGGCGGTATCGGCAGTTGGGGTGATGCGGGGCGGGATGGGCCGCCGGCCCGCCGGCGGGACACGGCCGTCGGCACGGCCGTCATTACTCGTCCAGGCCGTCGGCACGGCCGTCATTACTCGTCCAGGCCGTCGAGTGCCGCCGTCACCGACACCGAGACGGGCGAAGTCATCGTGCAGGGCAGGCCCCTCACCGAGGCCACGGATCTGGAGCAGTTGCAGCACTTCAGCGACGGAGACGCGGCGGTGATCGTGCCGCGTGCACTTCTCGTCAACTGGGGACCCAAGGGGAACGAGCACGTGCCGCACCTCATCGAACCGGCCGAATTCGGCTCGCTGTTCCGCGCGTTCGAGCACTCGGCGTGGAGGCTGGAGACTCGTCGCGGTTACGCGTCGGACCTCAACGACGCGTCGTACGTCGCGTTCACGCGGACCGGGTCGTCCACCTGGGATCTCGACAGCCCATGGTCGGTGAACATGCGCGAACAGACCGCCGCGGGAAAGCGGGTCGCGAGGGTTCTCATCACGGATGATCCGCCGACCACGGGTCAGCTTTTCCTGCTCGACTACGCGCAGTGCAACGCGGCGACGGGTGAGGACATCCGCAACCTGTGGCGTGCGGACGCTGAGCGGCTGCACCTCGGAGACGAAGACTTCTGGATCTTCGATTCCCGGCTCGAGGCCGTGCTGCGCTTCGACGACAACGACGTGTTGCTGACCATCGAGTTGGCGTGACGTGGAGGCAGCGGTACGGGGCCGCATGCGGCGTCAGGAATGGCTGTACGAGCCGCGGCGCAGACTGCACGCCCTCATGTGGGAGGCGGCACTGCACGCCTCGATTTGTCCGCCTCCCGTGCTGGCCGCACAGCTTGACCGCCTCGCCGGGCTCGTCGGCATGGACACGGTTGAGCTCGGCATCGTGCCCCTCGGTTCCCCACTGAAGATCCCCGCGGCCAACGGATTCTGGATCCTCGACAAACGCCTCGTCATCACCGAGGCCTGGCACGCGGAGCTGTGGCTCGACGACGAGGAAACGATCGGCTTGTACGCGACCGTGTGGGACGCTCTGCGCGGGTCTGCCGTCTACGGGGCGGCTGCGCATCGGATGATCGCCCGTGCTCGCTGCGCGCTCAACGTGACCTGAGCATCGATTCGAAGCGACCCAGCCTGCGCTCGCCTACCAGTCCTGCCCCGAGCGGCCCTTCTTCGTCTGGGCGCGGGCCTTCTTCTCGCGCAGGCGGCGCTCGTTGATGCCGCGCGGGATCTTCGTGGCCCGGCGCGGCTTGGGCGGCGGGGCGGTCGCCTCGGCGAGCAGCGTGGCGAGCCGGACCGCGGCGGTCTCGCGGTTGCGCCACTGCGAGCGGTGCTCGGACGCGCGTACGGAGACGACGCCGCCCACAAGTCGGCTCGCGAGCCGGTCCAGCGCGCGGGCCTTCCAGACTTCGGGCAGCGCCTCGGTCCTCGCCAGGTCGAAGCGGAGCTCCACCTGCGAGTCGCTGGTGTTGACGTGCTGGCCACCGGGCCCTGACGACCTGGAGAAACGCCAGATCAGCTCGGCCTCCGGGAGGGAGACGGAGCCGCGGATGACATAGGGCCCGGACATGACATCCATGGTGACGGGTGCCCGGCACCGCGTCACCCTCTTTTACTGGTGGCGGCCCCGTCGCCTCTGCCGTGCGGGCGCCTTGGCGGCCCCTTGGCAAAGAAAGCAAAGCGGTATGGAACCTCACGGTCCCCTGCCGACGTTATGGGGGATGACGGTAGCTTCGGGACGGCTCGAAGCCCGCACATCACGAAGAAGGGGACATCCCATGGCTGTAAGCCTGTCCAAGGGCGGCAACGTCTCGCTCACCAAGGAGGCCCCGGGCCTGACCGCCGTCACGGTCGGCCTCGGCTGGGACGTCCGCACCACCACCGGTACCGACTTCGACCTCGACGCCTCGGCGATCGCCGTGAACACGACGGGCAAGGTCTACTCCGACGGCCACTTCGTGTTCTTCAACAACAAGTCGACGCCGGACCAGACCATCGTCCACACCGGTGACAACACCACCGGCCAGGGCGAGGGCGACGACGAGGCGATCAACGTCAACCTCGCGGGGCTGCCCGCCGACGTCGACAAGATCGTCTTCCCGGTCTCGATCTACGACGCCGAGAACCGCTCGCAGAACTTCGGTCAGGTGCGCAACGCCTACATCCGGATCGTCAACCAGGCCGGCGGCGCCGAGATCGCCCGCTACGACCTGAGCGAGGACGCGGCGACCGAGACCGCGATGGTCTTCGGCGAGCTGTACCGCAACGGCGCGGAGTGGAAGTTCCGTGCCGTGGGCCAGGGGTACGCCTCGGGCCTGGTCGGCATCGCGCAGGACTTCGGCGTCAGCGTCTGACGTATGCCGTATGACGCATGACGTCCCGCATGTGAGGTGCCGCATCTGAGGTCCCGCATGCGAGGTCCCGCATGCGAGGTGCCGCATGTGAGGTGCCGCATGTGAGGTGCCCCCGGCGACCGGGGGCATCACGGTGTGCCCCCGGCGTCCGCGCCGGAGGCACCGCCATGTGCACCCGCCGTTCCGGCGCCCCCGCGCTCCAGGCGCCCCTCCCGTTCATCTCGGGGACACCCACATGTGCACATCCGGTGCAGCCGTGTCGATGGAACCAACACACACATCACCCACACTGGCCCCCAACTCTCTTGTCTACGGCCTGAATTAGCCGTTGAGCGGACAGCGCTGACCCCCATTCGGACACGATCAGGTCAAATAGTTGTCGCGTCACTGTCAAGAAGTGGTCATCGACTGGCAGTCTCCAACTCGCCCCCACAGAACGAGTGAAGGAGACCACCGAGTGCGAACCACTCTGCGTGCCGCCGCTCTTGCCGCATCCGCCGCCATGGTCGTCGTCGGCGTCCAGACCGGCTCATCCGCCGGTGCCACCGACCGCGCCGCCGGCGCCACCGCCCTGGACCTCACCACCGTCCAGCGCGCCGACGCCCTGAGCGCGGCGCAGGACGCGGCGCCCGCCACCGCCCAGCACCTCGGGCTCGGCGCCAAGGAAAAGCTCGTCGTCAAGGACGTCATCAAGGACGCCGACGGCACGGTCCACACCCGCTACGAGCGCACCCTCGACGGCCTGCCCGTCCTCGGTGGCGACCTCGTCGTCCACACCGCCAAGAACGGCTCCGTCAAGGGCGTCGACAAGGCGACCGACGCGAAGATAGCCGTCGCCACCACCACCTCGCTCAAGGCCGCCCCCACCGGCTCGCGCAAGGTCGTGTGGGCCGCCACCGGCAAGCCCGTCCTCGCCTATGAGCGCACCGTCACCGGCACCCAGCCCGACGGCACGCCCAGCCGCCGCGACATCGTCACCGACGCCGCCACCGGCGCCCAGCTCTACTCCCACGAGGAGATCGAGACGGGCACCGGCACCAGCGAGTACTCCGGCACGGTCACCCTCGGCACCACCAAGAGTGGCTCGACCTACAGTCTCAACGACGCCGCGCGCGGCGGTCACAAGACGTACGACCTGAAGGGCGGCAGCTCCGGCACCGGCACCCTCTTCACCAAGTCCACCGACACGTGGGGCAACGGCTCGCCGTCCAACCGCGAGACCGCCGCCGTCGACGCGCACTACGGCGCCGCCGAGACGTGGGACTTCTACAAGACCGAGTTCGGCCGCAACGGCATCGCGGGCAACGGCAAGGCCGCCTACAGCCGCGTCCACTACGGCAACGCGTACGTCAACGCGTTCTGGGACGACAGCTGCTTCTGCATGACGTACGGCGACGGCGAGGGCAACAACAAGCCGCTCACCGCGCTCGACGTGGCCGGCCACGAGATGAGCCACGGTCTGACCGCCGCCACCGCCAAGCTCAACTACAGCGGTGAGTCCGGCGGCCTCAACGAGGCGACCAGCGACATGTTCGGCACCTCCGTCGAGTTCTACGCCAACAACGCCTCCGACAAGGGCGACTACCTCATCGGCGAGAAGATCGACATCAACGGCGACGGCACCCCGCTGCGCTACATGGACAAGCCGAGCAAGGACGGCGGGTCGGCCGACTACTGGTCGAGCGGCGTCGGCAACAAGGACGTGCACTACTCGTCCGGCCCCGCCAACCACTTCTTCTACCTGCTGTCCGAGGGCAGCGGCGCGAAGACGATCAACGGGGTGAGCTACAACTCGCCGACGTACGACGGCTCCAAGGTCACCGGGATCGGCCGGGTCAAGGCGTACAAGATCTGGTACAAGGCGCTCTCGACGTACATGACGTCGACCACCAACTACAAGGCCGCGCGCGCCGCGACCTTGAAGGCGACGGGTGACCTGTACGGCACGACCAGCACCGAGTACAAGACGGTGGCGGCTGCCTGGACCGCCATCAACGTGAAGTAACCCGCGCGCCGCCTCGCGCGACACGCCTGCTCGACTCACCTGGTTCTACGGAGAGTTCGACGGGAAGTACGGGCCCCTCACGGGGAATCCGGCTTCCCGTCCCCGTAGAGCCAGGTGTTCCACACCTCGGTGAGCCGGTGGCCCGCCTCCTCGTCCGCGAAGCGGGTGAAGTCCTTGGTCGAGGCGTTGGCGTGCCGGTGGGTGCGCAGCCAGTCCTGGAGGAGCGCGAAGAACTTCTGGTCGCCGACCGCCTCACGGATCTTGTGGACGACCATCGCGCCCCGCACGTACACCGGGCGGCCCGACACGTCGGCGGCGGTCGGCGGGGACGCCGGCGGAAACGCCCAGATCTCGTCGCCGTCGTCCTTGGCGTACTCGGTGTCGAAGCGCTCCTGCGCGCTCATTCCGCCGTGGTCCTCGCTCCACAGCCACTCCGAGTACTGCGCGAACCCCTCGTTCAGCCACATGTCGCGCCAGGCGGCCGGAGTGACGGAGTCACCGAACCACTGGTGGGCCAGCTCGTGCACCAGGGTGCTGAGGTCGAACTGGTCGACCGGCATCACCGGCCGGTTCTGCGTCTCCAGGGCGTAGCCCGCCGACTTCGCCGGCGCCACGACCACACCGGTGGAGGAGAACGGGTAGGGCCCGAAGTTCTTCTCCTCCCATGCCATGACCTCCGGCAGCCGCGCGACGACCTCGGCGGTCCGCGCCTTCGCACCGGGGTCGACGGCGGTGTAGACCGGAATGCCGGACGCGGTTCGCCCCTTGTCGTCGATCTCGTACGGGCCGATCGCGAGCATCGCCAGATAGGTGGCCATGGGCTCCTTGGTGCGCCAACTGAACGTGGTGAGCGCTCCGTTGCGCGCCGTGGACACCAACTCGCCGTTGGACACGACCCGAAGGCCGTCGGGCACGGTCACCTTGATGTCGTACGTGGCCTTGTCGCTCGGGTGGTTGTTGGACGGGAACCAGGCCATGGAGCCGGCCGGTTCACCCAGCGCGAGCACACCGCCGCCCGGTGACGTCAGCCAGCCCTCCTTGGAGCCGTCCTGGTCCGTGATGGTCTCGGGGCGGCCCGCATAGCGCACGTACACCGTGAACGTCTCGCCCCGGTCCAGATCCTCGTGGGGGCGCAGGGTCAGCTCGTCACCGGCCCGGTTGACGGCGGCGGGCTCGTCGTCGACGGTCGCCTCGCGCACCTCCATCCCGGCGAAGTCGAGATCGAAGGCGCTGAGCTCCTTGGTGGCCCGCGCCACGATGGTGGCCCCGCCCGAAAGGTTCCCGCTCGCCGGGTCGTACGCCAGGTCCAGGCTGTAGTGCTGCACGTCGTAGCCGTCGTTGCCGAGCCGGGGGAAGAGCGGATCGCGTGTGCCGGATGCGCCCGGAGTGCCGCTCACACCGCCGGTGCAGGAGGTGACGGCGAGGGCGGCGAGCAGTGCGGCGGCGATGCGGCGGCGCCGGCCCCGACGGGCCCCGGGCCCCTTCGGCGCCGTACGCCGCTCCGGTCGTTTGTCCACGTCTGTGATCCTACGGGCACCCCGGCAACCCGTTACCGGGGACTGCCCTTTACCCCTCCCAGGGGCTACGTGGTCAACTCCGGGGACGCGAAGGCCTCCATCCCCACCACGGGCCCGGGGCCGCGGAAGGGGTGGTGGCGCCCGGCATGACACCATCGACCCGTGCTCGACATCGGCTATTCCCTATCCCGCCGCTTCCCCGACCCCACCCGCATCGACTACCGCACCGCGGACATCTACACCCTGCGCCACGACCTGTTCTGCGGAGACGTCTACCTCGCCGACACCAAGGCGGACCGCGAGGTGTCCACAGCCTGGGGATGGGTGCCGGTGCTCGACTTCGCGTGGGCGCTCTGCGACACCGTGGAGCTCCTCGACCGTGACCCCATGGGCTCGCGGGCCGCCCGGCCCCAGTACGCCGAGATCGACTTCACCGAGTCCTCCGACCGCATGCTCTTCGAGCGCCGCTTCGGCTGGGTGGACGTCGAGGCCGACTGGATGCCCGGCGACGAGGAGCCCCTCACCTTCTCGCACACCGAACTCCGCCGCGAGACAAGGGACTTCCTGCACGACCTGATCGCCGACCTGACCGACATGCACGAGGACCTCGGCGAGAACCCGGTCGTCTGGGACCTCCAGGCCCGCTTCCCCCGCATCGACTAGCGGCAGGCTGCAAGTGCGGCGAGCGCCAGACGGTAAGCGGCACGCGATGGGCGACAGGCGGTAGGCGGCACGCGATGGGCGCCAGACGGTAAGCGGCACGCGACAGGCGGCAAGCGGCACGCGACAGGCGCGGCAAGCGCTAAGCGGCACGCGGCCCGGTCACGACTGCACCCGCACCCCCACCTGCGCCGCGAACGCCGGTGCCAGGTCGAGGAGTTGGGACGGGCTGATGACCGCGCCGGCCAGCCGTTCCACCCCGCGTGCGATGTCGAGCAGCGTTGCCCCGCGCAGGTCGACGTCTGTCATCCGTACGCCCGTGAAGTCGGCCCCGCGCAGCTCGCAGCCGCGGAACTCGACCCGGGTCAGCTTGGCCCCGCCGAAGTCGGGCTCGGAGAGCACGCAGCTCTCGAAGACGACGTCGCGCAGCGCACCCTCGCGCAGGTTCAGGTAGTCGATCTTGCCGCCCTTGATCAGCACCCGTTCGAGCACCGCGCCGTGCAACTGCACCCCGCCCATCCGGACGTCCCGCACCTCCACATCGCGCAGGTTGGCCCGCGCCAGATCCGTACCGACGCCGCGGATGCCGGAGAGCACCGAGTCGATGAAGCGAGCCCCGGTCAGTCGGGTGTCGTCCAGGACGCAGCCGTAGACGCCGCAGTCGAGGAAGCGGGCGCCGGTCGCCTGCTGGCACGTCAGGTCGAGGTCCCTGAATTCGAGCCCGTCGTAATCTCCCTCCGGCTCCAGCTCACCCGCGCCGAACGGCGCAAGGGGAGGCAGTCGCACCTCCACCCTGCGGGCACCCGCCGTACCTGCCGTAGCCGCCGTCTTCTTCGCACTCCGTGCCGCTGCCATGTCCCCATGCTGGACCATGGCACCGACAATCACCCCTGCTCGCGGCCGGGGGAACCCCTCACTCCGGACATTCACGCCCCGGCCTTGTCACATCCCGGCCCGGCGTTCCGTCCCGTTTCCGTACGCCTTTCCACGCGGCGCGCACTTGGTGCCCTCGGCGTACCGGGGCCACCTTGGTGCGCCGGCATCACGCGTCCTCATCGCGAACGGAGACGGCCATGGCAACGAAAACGGCGGCGGGAACGGTGACGGGAACGTACGGTCCCGGTGGCACGGGCCGGCCCTCCGCGGCCGGATCAGTGTCGTGGGCGGCGGTTTCGCCGGTCTGACGGCCGCGATCACGGCCGCCGAGGCCGGCGCCGCCGTCACTCTGTACGAGGCACATGGCACCCTCGGTGGGCGGGCCCGCACCGCGTCCGCGCCGTACCGGACCAATGAGGGCCCGCACGCCCTGTACAGCGGGGGCCCGCACTGGTCCTGGCTCAAACAGCGCGGTCTGCTGGGCCCGGTCGCGTCCGTACGCCCGTCGGAGGCGCTCCGGTTCCGCTTGCCCCGCGCCGCAGCGGACCTCAGGACCCGCCGCCCTGACCGCACGCGGGACTCGGCCGCGTCAGACCCGCTCGCCCGGCGCCCCCAGAGCGGACAGCGCGCCGTCCGTCAGGCGGTACACCGTCCATTCGTCCTGCGGCCGCGCGCCCAGCGACTCGTAGAAGGCGATCGTGGGGGCGTTCCAGTTCAGGACCGACCATTCGAGGCGCTCGTACCCCCGGTCCACGCAGATGCGGGCCAGCTCCGTCAGGAGGGCTCGGCCGTGGCCGCCGCCGCGCGCCTCGGGGCGTACGTACAGGTCCTCCAGATAGATGCCGTGCACCCCGCGCCACGTCGAGAAGTTCAGGAACCAGACCGAGAAGCCGACCGGCTCCCCCGCCGCGTCCTGCGCGATGTGCGCGAACGCGGCCGGGCGGGCGCCGAAGAGGGCCTCGCGGAGCTGGTCCTCGCTGGCGCGGGCCTCCTCCGGACACTTCTCGTACGCGGCGAGCTCGCCGATCATGCGGTGGATCACGGGGACGTCGTCAGGGGTGGCGTTGCGGATCATGCCCGTAGGGTAGGGCGCCCGTTCCCGGCACCGCCCGGGCATGTCGCCCTGCGGACAGGTCACTTCCCGTGCGTGAATCGGGGCATGAGGCTCCTTCCCCCCGGTGCGCGGGCGGTCCGTGCCGTGCTGCGCTACATCCGCAGCGCGCCCGGCACCTACCTCTGGCTGGCGGCGCTGTTCGTCACCACCATCGCCATGCACCACATGTCGCCGCAGTTCGAGGCGGACTTCCTGCGGCAGCGCTCCACCAACATCCACGAGCTGTCGACCAACCCCCGCCGCGTCCTGATCGCCAGCGCGTTCTGGATCGACGGGGGCGGCTGGCTGTCGTACGCCGTGCTGTACAGCGTCTTCCACGCCCAGGCCGAGCGTTGGCTCGGCACATGGCGCTGGCTGGTCGTCGCCTTCGGTACGCATGTGGCCGCCACCTTCATCAGCGAGGGCGCCCTGCTGTGGGCGATCCGCCACGACTACGCGCCGCACGCCGCCGTCAACACCCTTGATGTGGGCGTGAGTTACGCGCTTGCGGGTGTCGTCGCCATCCTGACGTATCGCATCGCCCCGCCCTACCGGTACCTCTACCTCCTGGCCGTACTCGTCCTCTACGGCGCTCCGCTGCTCAGCGGTCGCACCTTCACCGACCTCGGGCACTTCGCGTCCGTGCTCATCGGGCTCGCCTGCTGTCCGCTGACCCGCGGGCAGGGCGGCGCGCCGTGGAACCCATCCGACACCGTGCGCGCGGTGGCCGGGCGGCTGCGGGAACGAAGGGCGCCCACGAGGGCGGGCTAGGAGACACCGGCCTGGGCGAGCCCCTGGGCTGGGAGACGCCACCTCAGCCGGCACCTGCGCTGGGAGACGCCGCCTCAGCCGGCACCTGCGCTCGGAGAGGCCGCCTCAGCCGGCACCCGGCCTAGGAGACGCCCGCCGCCGCCAACACCTTCTTGAACGCGGCCGCGTCGAACATCGCCCACCCGTCCCCGGCCGGCTTCTTCCCGTCGATGAGGACGGTGGGGCTGCTGTTGACGCCCGAGTCCTCGAACGCCGACTCCGCCGCCTTCACGAAATCGCTGTACGTGTTCTCGCGCACCGCCTTGTCGAAGGCGGCCCCGCGCAGCCCCGGCACCTTGCCGGCGATCTTCAGGAGGTTGTCGGCGGTGAAGGCGTCGTCGGTCTCCTTCTCCGGCTGGCTGGCGAAGACCGCCGCGTGGAACTCGGAGAACTTGCCCCGCTCCACCGCCGCGCGCATCGCGTTGGCGGCCCGCTTGGAGCCCTCGCCGCCCAAGTTGGCGTCGAGGAACGAGGCGATCGTGTAGCGGATCTTGACCTTGCCGTCGGCGGCGAGCCGCGCGACCGCGCTCGCGCCACCCGCCTCGAAGTGCTTGCAGACCGGGCAGCGCGGGTCCTCGTACACCGCCACGGTGTGGGGCGCGTTCGGATCACCCACGACGATTTCCGCCCCCTCCACCTTCGCGGGGAGCCGCGCGAGCGTGGCGGCGTCCGGCGAGGTCTTCGCGACGAGCTCCGCCTGCGAGGACGCTGCGGAGTCCGACCCCGAGGAGCAGGAAACCGCCGTGAGGCCGAGGGCGGTGGCCGCGGCCAGCGTGAGGGCGGCACGACGGAAACTGCGGACACGCATGGGGAGTCACCCTTCGACGGTCACAGACACACATACAGACATAAACATGGACACAAGCAGACGCGAACCGAGGCGCGTACAGAGGCACGGCCAGAGGCACGAGCAGGCACATACACGGCGAAACCACCTGTCCCCCGACACTAAACACCCCGCGGCGCCGCCCCCGCCGCCAAAGGTCCCGCCCCACGCCGCCCTTGGTCCCACGGATTCCGCACCACGGCCGCCACCTGCGGATTCCACGGTGGACAGTTTCAGGCGGCGGGTGTACCAACAGGGCCCATGAGCGCGATCAACGGCGGAATCTCCTTCTGGTACGCAACCGACGGCCTCCCCACTCCCCGCGAGCCGCTGCCCGGCCCCGCCACCGCCGACGTGGTGATCGTCGGCGGCGGCTACACCGGCCTGTGGACGGCGTACTACCTGAAGAAGGCGGCACCCTCCCTCGACGTCGCCGTCCTGGAGTCCCGCTTCTGCGGCTACGGCGCCTCCGGCCGCAACGGGGGCTGGCTCTACAACGGCATCGCGGGCCGCGACCGGTACGCCGAGCTGCACGGCCGGGACAGCGCGGTACGCCTCCAGGAAGCGATGAACGACACGGTGGGCGAGGTGGTGCGGGTGGCGTCGCAGGAGTCCATCGACGCCGACATCCATCAGGGCGGTGTCCTCGAAGTCGCTTACACCCCTGCCCAGTTGGGGCGTCTCAAGGAGTTCGTCGCGACGGAAACCGCCTTCGGCGAGAAGGACCGGCTGCTGCTCGGCGCGCGCGAGACGGCCGAACGGATCCGGGTCGCGGGGGCGGTCGGCTCGACCTGGACGCCGCACGGCGCGCGCATCCACCCCGTGAAGCTGGTGAAGGGCCTGGCGACCGCGGTCGAAGCGCTGGGGGTGCGGGTGTACGAGTCGACACCGGTCACCGAGATCCGGCCCGGCCACGCCGTCACCCCGTACGGCACGGTCCGGGCGCCCTATGTGCTGCGCTGCACGGAGGGGTTCACCGCCTCCCTCAAGGGGCAGCGGCGCGCGTGGCTGCCCATGAACTCCTCGATGATCGCGACGGAGCCGCTCGGGCCCGAGGTGTGGGACGCGATCGGCTGGGCGGGCCGCGAGGCGCTCGGCGACATGGCACACGCGTACATGTACGCGCAGCGCACCGCGGACGACCGCATCGCGCTCGGCGGACGGGGTGTGCCGTACCGGTTCGGATCGCGCACCGACAACGACGGCCGCACCCAGGCCGCCACCGTCTCCGCCCTGCGCGAGCTCCTGGTGCGCTTCTTCCCGCAGCTGGCCGGGGTGCGCGTCAGCCACGCCTGGTCGGGGGTGCTCGGCGTGCCGCGCGACTGGTGCGCCACGGTCACTCTCGACCGCGCGACGGGGATCGGCTGGGCGGGCGGCTACGTCGGCTCGGGCGTCGCCACGGCGAACCTCGCGGCGCGTACGTTGCGGGACCTGGTGCGGCGCAACTCGGGCGAGGCGGGCGACACCGACCTGACGACCCTCCCCTGGGTCGGCCACAAGGTTCGGCTGTGGGAGCCGGAGCCGTTGCGGTGGGTGGGGGTGCGGGGCATGTACGCGGCGTACCGCGGCGCGGACCGGCGCGAGCTGCAGCGCCCCCGGGCCACGACGGACCGCGTCGCGCGGCTGGCGGATCGGATTGCTGGGCGGCACTGACCCCGCGGGGGCGATCGGCCGGGGCTCGGCTGGGCGCCGGTCCGCCTTGCAAGACGGGGCTCGGCTGGGCGCCGGGCCGCCTTGCAAGACGGGGCTCGGCTGGTCGCCGGGCCGCCTAAAAGACGGGGCTCGGCTGGGCTCCGGGCGCTGCTGCGCAGTTCCCCGCGCCCCTGAAGACGATTTCGGGTGCGGACCGTGCGGGGCTGGTCGCGCAGTTCCCCGCGCCCCTGGCGGGGCTTGCCTTGGCAGGGTGCCCGGCCGAGGCCACCTCAGCCGG